>NZ_DDYV01000191.1:0-7987 GCF_002348205.1 Desulfobacter sp. UBA2225
ACGCACGCTTGCCGAAAGGACACGGTTCTTTTCATATGCGAAAACAACTATTACGCGATGGGTACCGCTTTGGAATTCTCAGAGTCGGAAGTCAATCTTTCCAAAAAAGCGGCAAGCTACCGTATAAATTCTTTTCAGGTTGACGGGATGGATGTGAAACAGGTCGCCGAGTCTGCAAAAAATGCGGTTGAAGATATCAAATCAGGCAAAGGCCCCGTGTTTCTTGAATGCCTCACATACCGTTTTAGAGCACATTCAATGTTTGATGCAGAACTTTACCGTAAAAAAACAGAAGTCAATGAGTGGAAAGATAAAGGGCCGCTGGTAACTTTTAAGAAAAACCTTGAAGAGAGAGGGTTATGGTCAAAAATCAAAGCGCAAGAGATCGAAGATGAGATCACAAAAACCATTGATGAAGCCGTGACGTTTGCAGAAAATGGAACACTGGAACCAATCAGCGATCTTGAAAAATTTGTCTATTCACCGGAGGAAGTACAATGAAAGAGAATAACCAGACCACTTACCGGGAAGCTGTACGCGAAGGCATCAAAAATGCTATGCAAAAAGATGATAGAGTCTTTTTAATGGGAGAAGATGTAGGCCGTTACGGCGGATGTTTTGCCGTAAGCAAAGGTCTTTTGGAAGAGTTCGGCAAAGAGCGCATCATTGATACTCCCCTGTGCGAATCGACATTTACGGGCGCGGGTATCGGTGCGGCAATGAACGGGATGAGGCCGATCGTAGAGATTATGACGGTAAATTTCAGCCTATTGGCCCTGGATCAAATCATGAACAACGCCGCAACACTGCTGCATATGTCAGGCGGGCAGTTCAACGTTCCTTTGGTTATCCGTATGTCAACAGGCGGCGGAAAGCAGCTTGCAGCACAGCACTCCCACTCTTTGGAAGGCTGGTATGCGCATATCCCGGGACTCAAAGTCCTAACGCCTGCAACGGTACAAGATGCCTATAGTATGATAGAATTGGCACTTAACGATCCTGACCCGGTACTTATCTTTGAGAACTCCCTGCTTTATAACTCCCAGGGAACTCTTGATACCAATGCCAAGCCTCTGCCCATCAAAAAAGCAGTTGTCAAACGCCCGGGCAAAGACCTGACGATCCTTGCATACGGGATCAATCTTTTCAAAGCATTGGATGCCGCAAAGATATTGGAAAAAGAAGAGATCGATGCCGAAGTGATAGACCTTCGCTCTTTGCGACCCCTTGATGATGAAACGATCATGAATTCCGTAAAGAAGACACACCGCGTAATGATAGTTGATGAAGGATGGAGATCAGGCAGCATTTCTGCCGAGATCATGGCGCGTATCAACGAGCAGGCTTTTTTTGAACTTGATGCACCGATGGGAAGGGTCTGCAGCGCTGAAGTTCCATTTCCTTATGCCAAACATTTAGAAGATGCCGCACTGCCCCAACCTGTAAAAATAGTTGCCATGGCAAAGCAGATCATGGAGGAAGCATGAGCGAATTTCTAATGCCCAGCCTTGGCGCAGATATGAAATCTGCCATATTAATGCAGTGGAAGGTCAAGGTCGGCGATAGAGTGACAAAAGGCCAGGTGATAGCCGAAATAGAGACAAGCAAGGGTGTCATTGAGATCGAGGTTTTCCAGGACGGTATCATTGAAAAGATTTTGGTTGAACCTGAAACAGAGTGCAGCGTAGGCACACCTCTTGCTTTAATAAGCTCAGACGAAGAAAATATAACAGTATCGTCAGTAACGGCCGCGCAAGCGCAGACTGAAGCAATTCCTTTAGCTCCTTTAGAAAAAGCCACGCCGGACCGATATCAAGATACAACACCGCCTCAGCGTATCAAAGCCTCACCTGCTGCACGTAAAAAAGCACGTGAGCTTGGTCTTGATCTGGCTGATCTTGCGAAAACAAGTGAAGGAGAAATACACTTAAGCCAGATAGAATCAGTTGCCAAAACCGAATTGAAAACGCCCTCAGCAGATAAAATGCGCCAAGCTATAGCATCTGCTATGAGCCTCTCCAATGCAGAGATTCCACACTATTACCTTTCTGCTTCGGTCAATATGAGTCCTGGCCTGTCTTGGCTGGAAGAGATAAATAAAAATCTTACCATCAAGGCGCGTATTTTACCTGCAGCCATGATTATCCGTGCAGTCGTGCTGGCACTTGAAGCGGTACCTGAACTAAACGGTTACTGGCAAGAAGGTTATCATCAAGTTTGCAAAGAAATTCACCCCGGTATTGCCATTGCACTTCGTAAAAAAGGAGTGATCACGCCGGCTTTACTAGGTGCAAAAGATATGAATTTGAGCCAGACCATGCAGGCACTGGATGATCTTATCATGCGCACAAGAGCCGACAAGTTGCGCGGAGCAGAACTGACACAGCAGAGCATTACGATCACAAATCTGGGTGATCTTGGTGTGGAAAATGTCTATGGCGTCATCTATCCGCCTCAGGTTGCGCTTATAGGCTTGGGTAAAATTATCGATACGCCTTGGGTGCAGGAGAACAAAGTTATTGTACAAAAGGTCATGAAGGCTACGTTAGCCGGTGACCATAGAGCTACGGACGGCCGTACGGGGGCGCTTTTCCTTGATAAATTCAACCGCATTTTACAAAATCCCAAGGAGCTGCTATGAACAAAGAACAGATCAAAACATCCATAATTCAGCAAATACTAATAATCGCTCCCGATCTTGAATATGATGATATCCCATCAGATGAAAATCTGCAAAACTCTTTAGAGATCGACTCGTATGATTTTTTACACCTTCTTACTGCTTTATATGAACAGCTTGGGGTACAGGTTCCCGAAGTGGACTATGGAAAGGTTGATACACTAAACCGTATGGCAGAGTACTTTGCCGAGCGGATAAAATTGAATTAATCTATGTATGAAGGGTATAGTTTGAAAAGATGGCGCTTAATTGAAACAGGTATAGCAGAAGCTGGCTGGAATATGGCCGTTGATGAGGCGCTGCTATATAGTTTCAAGCAAAACGACATGCCGATATTAAGGCTTTATAGATGGCACAAAGCGCTTAGTCTGGGACGATTTAGCAAGCCGCATAAAAGCCTTGATATGGAGATGCTGCAAAAACAGAAAATTCCTTTTGTGCGCAGAATGACGGGCGGAGGTGTATTTGTACACGGAAATGAACTTTCTTATTCGCTTATAATGCCTCCTGCATTTTTAAAAGGCAGAGGTCCAAACCAAAGTTACGGATATCTGTGCAGATTTCTTATTCGTTTTTATCAAAAGCTCGGCTGCAAAGCCAGGTTTGCAGTTGATATGAAATTAAACACCGCAAGGTCAAATATCTGCCTTGCCTCAAATGAGGCTTATGATATTTTGATAGAGGGCAGAAAAATAGGCGGTAACGCCCAGCGCTATATCAAGCAGGCCTGTTTTCAGCACGGAAGCATACCGTTAAGTTTTGATGAAAGGTGTTTTGAGCCTCTTTTTTTGGAAAATTCAGGTTTAAAGAAAGCAGCAGCGCTAATGAAGCTTGGAGTCACAAAAGATCACAACGCGCTTGTAACACCGCACTGCTGATAGAGTCCTTTTGTGAAACTTTTGACGTGGATGTTATAGATAGTACATTAAGCATAGAAGAAGAGCACAGAGCAAAAAAACTTATGATGAACAAATATGCCAACAGAGGGTGGAATATCGATGCAGAGCAAGATATTGCGTAAGCCGGAGTGGCTGCGTAAAAAGCTGCGGATGAGTATTTGATAAGGAGAAGTGATGAGAAATCATGAAGCAGTTGTAATAGGGGCAGGTCCGGGCGGTTATGAAGCCGCTTTGCAGCTGGCAAGAGCGGGAGTAAAAACCCTGGTTATAGAGCAGATAGAGGCGCGTATAGGAGGAACCTGCTTAAATGAAGGATGTATCCCGACCAAAAACTATTTAAGAAGTGCACAGTATTTTTCAAAAGCCTCTTTTTTTAAAGAAAACGGCTTGGATATTGAAGTAAGCGGTTTGGATCTAAAGCGTCTTAAAAATAGAACAGACCTTTTAAAGAACGAGCTGAGATCTGGTCTCTTATGGATGATGAAACAAGCCGGCATAGAGTTTTTATACGGCAGTGCACATTTTGTGGATGATGAAACTATTGAAGTTGCCGGAGAGAAGATCACTTTTGATAAATGCATCATTGCAACAGGTTCACAGGTCAAAGCCCTTCCTTTGTTGCCAATAGATGGCAAAAATATCATTTCAAGCCGTGAAATATTCAAACTTGAAAAGCTGCCTGAATCTATTGCTATTATAGGAGGGGGTGCCATAGGATGTGAGTTTGCAACGTTTTTTAACGCTTTCGGCGTTGACGTGACGCTGGTCGAGTATCTATCGCAGCTTGTTCCTTCTGAAGATGCGGATATCGCAGCTGCATTGATGCGAGGGTTTAAAAAGCAAAGCATTAATGTCCTGACCTCCTCTTTTGTACAAAAGGCGCAGCAAAAAAAAGATGGCGTAGAACTGCATATCAGCGGGCAGATGCAGGATATTATCATGTGTGAAACAGTACTTTGTGCAACAGGAAGAATCCCGTATACCCAAGGGCTCGGTATTGAAAACTGTTCGGTAAAAGTGAATGAAAAAGGATTTATAGAAGTTAATGAATCATTTCAAACAGCAAATAAAAATATATATGCCGTCGGCGACTGTATAGAGACTATTGCGTATGCTCATACGGCATATGCCGAGGCTAAGATCGCTGTGCAAAATATCATAAACCACTCATCTGAAGTCAATAGCCATGTCACCCCCTCTGTTGTCTTTTCTAACCCGGCAATCGGAAGCTGTGGAATTAAAGAAAAAGAAGCCAAAGAGAAGGGATTTGATATAGAAGTGAAAAAGGCCTTTTTCAAAGCAAATCCAAAGGCTAAGATAGAGGGTGACGATTCAGGATTTGCCAAGATAATCGTATGTGCAAATAGCGGTGTGATATTAGGCAGCTCGATAATCGGCGCAGGGGCGGCTGAGATAATTCATGAAATGGTGCTTGCGATTGAAAAAAAGATCAAGATGGAGGAATTTAAAGGGATAATACATGCGCATCCTACCTTTTCGGAAATATTGAGCTCCTTATAAGTTATTTAACTGCTTTTGTTTTGTATGCCCTTCTGGACATGGGTTAGGTGCTTCTGTAGTATAAAGGACGTCAGGGTGTCAAGAAGGTTTGTTATTTAAACCTTTCCAAGAAAAACTGCCTGATCCCAAACCCTCCGGGCAATGCGAATGGTGGCCTGGTCCACCATTCGGCCGTCCACAGCCACGGCGCCCCGGGACCGATCATCTGCCGCGTCCAGAATTCGCCTGGCCCGCTGGATCTCTTCCGCTGCAGGGGTAAACACCTGGTTGACCGTGTCAATCTGGTCAGGGTGGATTACCCATTTGCCGTCACACCCAAGGGCCTTGGCCAGGGCGGTTGATTTTTTCAGGCCGTCGTCATCCTTAAAGTTTCCAAAGGGGGCATCCAGGGCCATAAGCCCGTTGGCCTTGGCAGCCATGACCATGCGGCTGAGCTGAAAATGCCACCGGTGACCGGGGTAAACCTGCTCCTCGTTTTCTCCGTGGCCGGACAAAGAGACCAGCGCTGCCCCGATGCTGGCCTGATAATCGGCAATGCCGAATGACAGGGAAGAGAGCCTGGCATCGGCCGAGGCAATTTCGTTAATCCGGGAAAGTCCCTGGGCGGTCTCGATACAGGCCTGGATCCGGATCTGCCTTGTTTGTCCCAATGCCATTTCAATGCCGTCCAATAAGCGGCTCGCAAAATGGATATCCGCCTCATGATTTACCTTGGGCACCACAACGGTTTGGAGACGATCGCCGGCGGCTTCGGCCACCTGGATCAAATCTTTATATGCAAAAGGCGTGTCCAGGCTGTTTATGCGAAGGGCGACGCACTTTTCGTTAAAATCCAAAGAACGAAGCGAATCAATAACCGTTTTACGGGCGACTTCTTTTTCATCGGCCGGCACGCTGTCTTCCAAGTCCAGCATGATGACATCAACATTGGAACCCGCAGCCTTGGCATGCATTTTGGTCTTGTTTCCGGGTACGGAAAGCAACGTTCGGCAGGGTTTATTCAGTCTTGTTTTATTTTCCATGCGGTCAATTTAACAGGCAGTATTAGGGTTGTCAAATCCATAAAACCAAGCTGCTAAAATTAAGAATATAAGTATTTACTAAAGACTACAATTGACAATATTGCCTTATTATAATATGCCATCAATTTGCTTTTGTGCTGGTTTTTGAGCAATATTTATATGGAGTAGCATTTATGTAACATCCCTTGCTGCCCGGATTCGGGCCTCCTGGGATATCATCCTAAATTTTACTGGGAGATGATCAATGCCGTTGTATGATTTATTAACCGGTTTCAATCTTTATACCTGGAGCTTTTCTATTGCGTCGGCAGTATTCTGCATCGGAATCATTTACAGAATCATTGGCTTTTTCCGGTTAAGCATCGGACCGGAGCGGACCGGATTTACTACGACAAGCCGCATCAAAGCGTTTTTGTTCGACCTGTCCGGTATCCTGGTCTCACCTGTCCGGATTCTTCATCTTTTCAAGGCGGTTATTCTGGATGTCGTGCTTCAACTGCCGCTGATGCGCCAGAATTTTTTGAAGTGGTTTATGCACATCTGTATTTACTGGGGGTTTGCAGGGTTATTTTTCTTCCATGCCCTTGAAGGCTACGTCAGCGAAGTGATTTTCCCAGGTTACCAATCCACCCTGAGCCCTTTTATGTTCCTTCGAAATATCGCCGGTGTTATGGTGATGGTGGGCGTGGGCATTGCCATATATCGCAGGAAAACCAATTTTCGTTTAAAACAGATCAGCAAGCACTCGGATTACCTGGCAATCGCCCTCCTTGGGCTCATCATGATATCCGGTTTTGGCCTGGAAGCCGCCAAGATCATCTCTTCCGGTGTATTTTACGACATGGTGGAGGAATATGGTTCCTTGGACGAGGAGGAACTTCCGGCGCTTAAGGCCGTCTGGCAGGAAGAGTTCAATGTCCAGTTCCCCGAGGAGGTCGTCCAGGTCACCCCGGAACTCATGGAAGAAGGACGTATCCTGAATGAAGACAATTGTACAGTTTGCCACTCCAATCCAAAGGAGGCCTTTGTATCCTATCCTCTCTCCATTGCCATGACACCTGTTGCCGGTTTTTTCAACAGGTACCGCCTGGATGCACTGATACTGAAGATTCACTTTTTAAGCTGTTTTTTTGCCTTGGCCTACCTGCCTTTCAGCAAGTTCCTGCATATCCTGACAACGCCGGTAAGCCTTATGATTTCAGGGCTTGCAGGCCAGCAAATAAAACGCGATGAGAACAAGGCCACCCGCCGGGTTTTTGATCTTTCCGCATGCACCCAGTGCGGCACCTGCACCAGCCATTGTGCCGTGGGACCTTTATATGAAATTTTTGACAACCCGTGGGTGTTTCCCTCGGAACGTGTAACCCGCATCCGGGAGTATGCATGGGGACGGTCGATGGATCCTGAATCAAGGGATGCCTTTTCCCAGGGCAGTTTTATCTGCACCATGTGCAACAAATGCTCCCAGCTCTGTCCTGCCGGACTGGATCTGCAGGATATATGGAAAGCAACCAGGGATCAGCTGGAGGTGGAATCTCTTCCGGATCCCGTTATCCGGATAAGGGAACTTCTCAAAAAACATGACTCTGAAAAGTCCGGACTTGACACGCCTCTCGTGATCAAACCCGGGAAAAACCCGGTGGTTGAATCCTTGAAAAAATCCTTCCAGGGTGCTACGTTTTCAAACTGTTACACTTGCCTGACCTGTACCAATTCATGCCCGGTGGTCGCTGTTACAGGTGAAACCCGGGAGTTCGGATCAGCACCCCACCAGGTCATCCATGCCCTTGTTCTGGGGCAAATCGAACTGGCAAAGGATGCCTCCATTGTCTGGAACTGTCTGACCTGTTATAAATGCCAGGAAA
>NZ_DDYV01000045.1:0-5111 GCF_002348205.1 Desulfobacter sp. UBA2225
CATAGCAGCCGGGTTCATCCATTAATATTTTTCTGCTTTTTTTCCAGCTCTGATAATGTTGCTGAACCCGGCTGCTATGCCGAACCCAAGCCCCACCAGCAAAAGGACCGGTTTTGTACCAAAAATTGTATCCAGCCAGTATCCCAGTGCCAGCCCTATGACAATGGCCAGAGCCACGGATATGCCAAGACTTGCAAAATATCCCAGCTCACGAAAGGTCTTTCCTTTATCGTTGTCTGCCATTTTAATCAACCTTTCACCGGCAGCTTGGTTGCCGGTCACCCGGCAGCACCCGGCAGCACCCGGCAGCTCTTGGTTTTCAAATTATCCTGAGAGCAAATATCATATGATCGGGGTGAAGTCAACGTGAAAAAACGTTTTATATAATATCAAGGAATCCGTTGGTATACGGCCCTTTAACCCTTCCGATCAATCTTGCCGGAATGCCTTTTTTTTCCATAATATCCACGCATTGCACAGCTTGATCCTGGGCCATAAAAAGCAAAAGCCCACCGGATGTCTGGGGGTCGAACATTAAATCACTTCGCATCCGATCTGTTCCTTGTGCCACACGGAAATGCGGGGCAAAAAAACTTTTATTTTTATGGGTACCGCCCGGAAGCAGGCCCATGGCGGCAAACTCCATTACGCCGTCCAGCACCCCGACCTTTTCCGTATAAATTTCAATACGCACACCCGCACCTTTAGCTGCTTCAATCAAGTGCCCGCCAAGGCCAAAGCCTGTAACATCAGTACAGGCATGAACATTAAACTCTTTAGCGATCAGGGCCGCATTTTTATTCAGGGTGGTCATGGTTTTTACAGCCTGCCTGACCTGCTCCTCGGATGCAAGGCCGCCTTTGAGCGCCGTGGAAATAATACCGGTGCCGATGGGTTTGGTCAAAATAACGGCATCCCCCTCCTTTGCGCGGCTGTTTGCCCAGACCCGGTCCGGTTGCACGATGCCGGTTACCGACAGCCCATATTTGATTTCTGGATCATCCACGGAATGCCCGCCCACAAGGGTTGCGCCCGATTCTTTAATTTTATCAAGTCCGCCTTCGAGAATCCGTGGAAGGATGCCTGCGTCAAGGTCGCATGACGGAAAACAGACAATATTCATAGCCGTAATGGGTGTGCCACCCATGGCATAAACATCGGACAAAGAATTGGCCGCAGCAATCTGACCGAACTCATAGGGGTCATCGGCCACAGGCGTTAAAAAATCAAGGGTCTGGACAAGGGCAATCTCATCGGAGAGGCGAAAGACACCCGCGTCATCCGGGTATTCAAGCCCGATGATCAAATCCGGATGGAACGGCAGTTCAAGTTTTGACACGATGTTATCCAGGGCCCCTGGATCCAGTTTGGCAGCTCAACCAGCTGCTTTTACCGTGCGGGTTAAAAAAAAATGTTTGGATTTATCCATTGTCTGGCATCCTTAAATCTTAAGTGCAATCACTGCGGCAAAGCGTCCGGTGGCCTTATTTGCCCTGAAGGAGTAAAACAGATCCGTACGGCACCGGGTGCAAAGCGCCATGTTTTCAATATTTTTATCCAACACACCGTGGGCCCCAAGCTGATCCCGGGAGATCTGCCAGAAATCAAAATAGGGGCGCTCCTTTTCCTTATATTGCCACAATGCTTTGGGAATTTCCTGCTTATAATTAATAAATTGTGCACAACAGGGGCCAAGGGAGGGAGAAATGCCCGCCCGGATGCTTGCAGGACTGCACCCGAACTGTGTGACCATGGTATTAATGCAGCGGCCTATAATATCTGCCACACTGCCCCGCCAGCCGGAATGGACATTGGCAATCACCTCTTTTTGCGGGTCGTACAGGACTACGGCCTGGCAGTCCGCCACCTGGATCGCAAGCCCTAACCCTTTAAGGTTTGTCACAGCCGCATCGGCTTTAAATATTTTAGAAGGTATTGCCCCCTGCCCTTCCCAGACAGCGCCTGCCGCATCTTCTTCCGATTTCAGCACAGCAACGTCAGTGCCGTGCACCTGATTTAAAAACAGAACCCGTGTCAGGCCTATGGATGACAGCATCAACGCCCTGTTTTGGTTTACAATATCAGGGTCATCTCCGGTGCTCAATCCGACATTTAATCCGAAAAAGGGACCCTTGCTGTATCCTTCGGTTCTGGAAAAAACGCCATGGACCAGCCCAGGGAAGAGGTTCAAATGACCAAATGTCAAAGGGCTAGGCACCGCCATAAAATCGTTTTCCAATGCGTTCAATAATTTTTGACGTGGAGATATCTTCCTCAAATGCCACCCGTGCCACGCGCCCGCCGCATCCTTTGACAAACTCGGCACCGATAATTTTATCCTCGGGCCAATCCGCGCCCTTGACCAGGACATGGGGAATAATACCCCGGATCAAATCATTAGGATCCGGCGCATCAAACAGTACCACATGATCCACACAGCTTAAGGCAGCCACCACGCGGGCCCGCTGCGCCTGACAGATCACCGGCCGAAGATCTCCTTTGATCTGTCGGACGGAGGCATCGGAGTTCAGGCCCAGCACAAGCACATCCCCGAATGATTTTGCTTTTTCAAGGTAGGCCACATGGCCCGCATGAAGCATATCAAAGCAGCCGTTGGTAAACACAACGGTCCGGCCAAGTGCTGTATATTGATGGGACAAACGGCACATCTCATCCAGCGTAACAATTTTATTAACCATATTAACCGTAGATATCCCCCCTGCGGTCCTGCCCAACGGGGATGGTTTGCCGCACCAGGTCAACCAGGTCCATGTCAATGTCAGCCATGATGATACCCGGTTTATCATCGCCCATAACAAGAACGGACCCGTTGGGATCAACGATCATGGAACTGCCTGGAAAAACCAGCCTGTCAGGATCCGTTCCCGCACGGTTACTGCAGACAAACCAGGCCTGGTTTTCAATGGCCCTTGCCCGGATCAGTGCCTGCCAGTGTGCCACCCGGGCAAGAGGCCATTGGGCGCTGAGCACAAAAAGCCTCGCCCCGTCAAGAAAAAGGCGGCGGGCAAGCTCGGGAAATCGCAGGTCATAGCAGATCATTATCCCGACGCGACCCAGGCTGGTGTCTGCCGTCACCATCTCATCTCCCCTGGCATAATGCAGATCCTCACCGGTCAAAGGAAACAGGTGCAGTTTGCGGTACCGGGCCCGGATCTCACCGTCCCGGTCAATGAAATAAAGCGTATTGAATATCTGACCACCCTTTTGCTCAGGCAGGCTGCCTGCAACGGCCATGGAACGCGTCCGGGCAAATTCAGTCAGACTTTGCAGGCTCTCTTTAACAGCCGGCATAAGCCGCCCCATATTTTCATTATCAAACCCGGTTAAAAAAAACTCAGGACAGACCCCAAGGCATGCCCCCTGGTCAGCCAGATGACCTAAATGCCCGAGAGCAACAGAGAGATTACCCCGGACATCCCCGTTTTTTATATCAAACTGCACCGCGCCGGCTTTAAACTGTGTTTTCGTGATCATGTCTCCATTTTTAAGGTATGCGATTCTTTTAGCGCTTGATCATATCAGCGATCTGGAACGCCACTTCAAGGCTTTGCTCCGCATTGAGTCTCGGGTCACAAGTGGTATCATATCGATTGTGAAGTTCCTCACTGACAATATTTCTGGCACCGCCGACACATTCGGTTACGTTTTTACCGGTCATTTCAAGATGAACGCCTCCGGGAATCGTTCCTTCGGCCCAGTGAATTTCAAAAAACCGGGTAATCTCCTTTAAAATATCATTAAAATCCCGGGTTTTGTGTCCGGATTCCGATGTATATGTATTGGCATGCATGGGGTCGCAGTTCCACACAATATGATACCCCTCTTTTCTGGCCTCACGAAGCAGGGGGGGCAGTTTCTTTTCTATAACGTCACAGCCCATTCTGGTGATCAGGGTCAATCGTCCGGGTTCATTGGCAGGATTAAGGATTTCAATGAGCTGCTTGATATCATCAATATCATAGTCCGGGCCGATTTTTACCCCGATCGGATTGAGCACCCCTCTTAGAAATTCAACATGAGCCCCGTCCACCTGCCGGGTCCGCTCTCCAATCCAAAGCATATGTGCCGAACAATCATACCAGTCCCCGGTGGTGGAATCAATCCGGGTCAAGGCCTCTTCATAAGGCAATAAAAGAGCTTCATGGGAGGTGAAAATCTGGGTTTGATTGATCTGGGGAATATCCGTGGTTATCCCGATAGTATTCATAAATTTGATGGCCTGGTCAATCTGCTTGGCCAGACGGTCATAAGACCGTCCCATGGGAGATTGGGCCACAAACTCCTGATTCCAGGCCTGCACTCTTTGCAGGGCTGCGAATCCGCCCCGGGTAAATGCCCGCAACAGGTTCAGGGTGGAGGCGGCCAGATAATATCCTTTAAGCATGTATTTAGGATTCGGGGTTCGCGCGTTGATGGAGAATTCACTTTTGTTAACCATGTCTCCGCGATAAGACGGCAGTTCAACGCCATTTACAGTTTCCGTATCTGACGAACGGGGCTTGGCAAACTGACCGGCGATCCGGCCCACTTTTATGGCTGGTTTTCCACCGGCATAGGCCATAACAACGGCCATCTGCAACAAAACTTTCATGGTTTCCCTGATGGTGGGTGCCGTAATTTGGGAAAAATCTTCAGAACAGTCCCCCCCCTGAAGCAGAAACGCATCCCCTTTTGAGGCCTTAGCCAGCAGGTCCTTCAATGTTCTTATTTCCCCTGCAAAAACCAAGGGCGGCAGCAACGCCAAATCTTTAGTGACTTTTTCCAACGCTCTTTGATCCGGCCAGTTAGGTTGTTGAAGGGCCGTATAATTTTTCCAACTTGATTTTGTCCATCCATTTTGATTTGTCATGTTTTATACCGTCTTATCCTTATTATTTTTTTATAAGAAAGTCTGCGTAACTTACTAAGATCTTTCAATCTTTGTTGTTGGCTCTGCCTGGCAATTGATATGTCAGGCCAGCCCATGGCAATTATTTCATTTTTATAATCCACCGAGGAATCATGCCTTGCAATTTAGAATGTTTATTCTGAAATTGCAAAGAATACGGCGAAAAAATTTAACCCCCATGTCCTGACGGACACAACAAACA
>NZ_DDYV01000245.1:0-3017 GCF_002348205.1 Desulfobacter sp. UBA2225
AAACAGATTCTTTTTTCCCTCTTTCTCCTCTCTTATGCGCTCAATGTGCGCGCCGGCGCATTTTTTATCCTCCCTTTACTCATTATCGGCTTGATTCAACTCTTTGAAATAAAAGCCTTCTGGAAAACAATATGTGTGGCGATTGCTGTGATTGCTGCCGGATTTTTGATCAATTTGTTTTTATTTAAAACGATTGGATCACCGACCGGAACTCCCTTTTCCAATTTTGCACACACATTTTATGGACTGGCGCAGGGCGGCAAAGGATGGACGCAAATTTANNATCTATGAATATTCCCTGGCGGCCATTCAAAGCAATCCCTGGAACCTGGCATGGGGATTGATCAGACAATACGGAATCTTCTTCAATTTCATCAACTCCAATTTGAGCGTTTTTTCATTTGTTTATGGCGAGAATCCGGTACTCTATAATCTGAGCCAGGTTTTCCTCTATTTTCTATCAGCTCTCGGTTTGTATCACGCCATCCAAAGACGAGAACAATCCTTTTATCTTTTGTTGTTACTTGGTTTGGCCGGAACCATGCTTTCGGTGCCGTTCATCACCGCCGATGCCAGTTACATGCGGGCTTACGCCGCCTCAATTGGCTTCCTGGTCATGCTACCCGCGCTTGGTCTAAAGGAGGTAACTGGATGGTTTCCAAAAATTTTTAAGGATAATGTTTACATTCCCACTGAGCAAATACAAAACCAATTTTTGACAATTGTCACCCTGCTCGTGTTATTACCATTGCTTGCCCTTTTTCCCCGCCACCTCAGCCAGGCTGAAACCTCGGGCAAACGCACTTGTCCGGATGGACAGGAAAACGTGGCGGTTGAAATGACAACAGGATCCTACCTGAACATATTCCCAAACGAGGAATTCTTTTTGGATTGGGTGCCAAACTTGCATGAAACGCGTTTTAAAAGCACCTACGTTTCTTCCAGGGTTGAAAACATGAGGGAGGAAGTAAGACTCCTGCCAGCGCGCATTCAAATCAGCAATACCATCGATTTATATTCAAACAAGGACATGATGCTGGTGATTAAGGATGATTCGATATTTAATAAAAGCGGCCGTTATTCCATTTGCGGCAAATGGAGCGATTTTCCCCAATTCATTTACGTCAGCCGTTATTTTTATGCGGATACTTTCCATGCCATCAATTAGTCGGTGTATTTTTTGAATGAAATATTTTTTTCAACCCATCATTTGGGAAGTTTAAGGAATATTTTTCGATGAAATTAAATTCTTTGCAGAAGGCGCTATTAATCACCTTAGTTTTGTTGCTCATCAGCATACCCACCGCAAAGATATTAACCCCCATACTTGCCCCCATCTTTTTGGGTGGGAAATCTTTCGCGGCCAGGAGTGAACAAGTTCAAAACCTGATCCGGTCATTATTCACCTTGGTATTTGCCCTGGGATTTTATCTGGCCTTTCTCCTTTTCCAGGCAAGCAAAACGGGTAGACAAGTTTCCTTTAAAATCAACAAAATTATCATACCGGGTTTGCAAACCTGGCTGATTAGATTTCAAACATCCCCATTGCTTAGAAGAGCAATTGAGGTCTTTTTGGTTCTTCTGGTCATTCTCTTCCTTTTGTTGCATATCAAGATCATCACCTTCCCCTATCAATTGGAATTAAGGGAAGGAAACACCCAGCTCACCACGCATGCATTTCTGAACGGCATCAACCCCTATGCCATTCCCAATAATCCCCTGTACATCAATATTTACGGCGTCCTTTTCAATCTGGTCATGCTGCCTTTTGCGAGGTTGTTGGGCAACACCCTCCAATTGCACCGGCTTCTAAACGGCTTTTTCATTCTGATACAGGCTGCCATCATCATTAAGGTTATGCGTGCTCAAAAAACCGGTTGGCTGGCAGCGTTGCTGGCTGCATGCTTCATTTGGCTGGGACAGCTATACTTTTCAACACCTTTGGCGCGTCCAGATGCTCTGGGAGGGATCCTTTTCCTGTTAGCCATTCTTTTCCCTTGGCTTTATCAATTTGATGTGAAGTCATTAACCGTGAGCATTGTTCTCGGTGTTCTATCTTACCAAACAAAATTTTATTTTTTTCTTTCGATTGCGATAATTGCCAGCTATCTTTTTCTTTTTGTTTCCAAAAAAAAAGCGATTATATATACAGTAGCAGCAGGCACATTGTTTATCTTGAACATTATTGTTCTTTACCTGAGTTTTGACACGTTTTTCGTCAACTCACTATATGTATCCTCCGGTTCTCTATCCATGAATTTTGCAAAGATGTTTGAACAGCTTTTCAAATTTTTCCGTGATTACTGGGGTTTGCATTTATTTGCATTTTTCCTGCTTAATGATTGCAATTTCAACCAGTTTAAAAAAGCCCTTTCAAAGATCAAAATTAATTTAAAGCATATAGACACTCCAGCTATATCCGCCAAACCCAATTTCATCAGTTTTTGTCTGGTGATCACCTTGGCGATCGTTGTTTTGATATTAAACAACGGCACTTCACAGGTTTATTACTACCATCTGGTCACTCCATTTTTTATTATTCTCATGATGTCAAAGATTGACAAATTAAAAGACTATAAAAGTTGGTTGCTTTTGCTGGCTGTTTTTACCCTTTTCACTCAATCTCTCGAAAATCTTAAATCTGACCTGGCACCGGTGAACCTTTCGGATTGGGAAAAGCTCGAAGACAGGATCTCGAATTCGAAAATTATTTTGAATTCCCCGTTAGACGTATCCATTCTGCTTGATCAGAACAAACCGATCGCCATGAGTGGGCATACGCAATTCTATTTCCTGTTTCCATCCGAGCGGTTTTTCCTTTTTCCCGATCCGCAATTAATGCTACGAGAAGGCGAAAAATATATTCAGAATATAGCGGGAAGAATCAGAAACAAGGAATATGATTTCCTCGAGACAATAGAAAATGATAATTACGAAAAATTTCTGATTGGAGAAAGACTGAATCGAGCACAACCAGACCAGAAATTTATCTCCTCTTTCTACCACATGGTAGAAGT
>NZ_DDYV01000321.1:0-6780 GCF_002348205.1 Desulfobacter sp. UBA2225
CCAGGTACTGGGCGGCAAAGGCCTCATTCACCTCAATCAGATCAAAATCATCAATGCCAATTCCGGATTTTGCCATCAGGTTCTTGACCGCCGGAACCGGAGAGAGCCCCATGACAGAAGGGTGGCAGGCACCCATGCCCGTGGCTTTAATTTTTGCAATGGGGGTAAGCCCCAATTCCTTGGCCCGGTCTACGGACATGATCACCATGCCGGTGGCGCCGTCATTGATGCCCGAGGCGTTGCCGGCAGTAACCTTGCCGGTTTTTGGGATAAAGGCCGGGGGCAAGGCGGCAAGGTTTTCCAGGGTTATGCCGGGCCTGAAATGTTCATCCTTGTCAAAGATAATGGGGTCTTTTTTACGCTGGGGCACTTCAACGGGAACGATTTCATCGGCAAAGCTGCCGTCGTGGGTGGCCCGTTCGGCATTGTTATGGGAACGAAGCGCCACCTCGTCCATCTCCTCCCTGCCGATGTCCAGAAGCTGGGCAACAAACTCTGCCGTATGCCCCATAATATACGGTTTGCCCAGGAAGTCCGAGGCCGGGGCCTGGGTGGTGTCCACGGGCGAGGTTTCATCAAAGGGCAGAAGCGTGGATCCGCAATGCAGGGAATGGATCAGGGCATCCACAAAACTGGTATCCTGGAGACGGCATCCCCAGCGGGCTTTGGGCACGGCATAAGGAACACCGGACATGTGCTCGGTGCCGCCTGCCAGGACCACATCGGCCATGCCGGCCTGGATCATGGCCATACCGGACAGGACCGCTTCCATGCCTGAAATGCACACCCGGTTGATGGTTACGGCAGGGACTGTGTTCGGAATACCTGCCATCAACGCGCCGACCCGGGTCGTGTTCAGGGTATCGTGGTGCTCCACACAGGAGCCGTAGCGTACGTCATCAATGATGGCAGGGTCGATTCCTGCCCGTTTGACGGCCTCTTTCATGGTAATGCCGGCAAGACAGGCACCGTTCAGGTCTTTTAGTGTGCCGCCAAAAGCACCTATGGCCGTGCGGCAGGCTGATACAATGACAACATCTTTCATAAAGATATCCTTTTAAAACCCAAACTCATCGGCCCAGGCGGAAAACCGTTTTGCATGGCCCGGATTCAGTTTGGCAAGGGATTTTTCAATCTTTTTCCGGGTCATGACTTTATCTCGTTTTTTCGGGCTTTTTGAATAAAATTTATCTGCACAGCAGATAATTTTCTCTTCCAGGGAGACAGGTACCATATCCCTGTGGGGCAGGGGCAAATCCGCTTCAATAATATTTTCAAGGGTTATGCCGGCCCCTGTATGGCGTTCGGACACAAGGCCAAATTCCGGGGGCAGGCCCAACCCGTCTAAAAGTTCACGTCCAAGGTATCCGTGACACACATAGGGGTATTTACCTGCACAGCCAATTTTCGGAGAACTGGTTTTAAAAATGCCTATGTCATGGAGCATGGCTGCCTTTTCTATGAAGTCCATGTTCGGGTTCATGTGGACAACGCCCTTTGCGATCTCCAGGCTTTTGTGGGCCACCTGTGTACTATGCGCCATCAGAATGGCAAACAGCTTTGAATCAGGGTCATAAAATTGCCTGATAATTTCCACTGGGTCTATCTGCATAAAAATATCAAAACCCTTCTGCTATGTATCCTGGGAGCCGGACAGCAACACCCCTTCGATAAAGGGGTCCAGATCTCCGTTCAGCACCCGGTCCACATCCCCGATCTCAAGGTCGATACGATGGTCTTTTACCATTCTATACGGATGCAGCACATAGGAGCGGATCTGGCTGCCCCAGGCATTATCATCCTTGCCGTCATGCAGGCTCTGCTTTTTCTGCTCCTGCTTCTGCTTTTCCAGCTGATAAAGACGGGATTTAAGCACTTTCATGGCAATTTCCCTGTTTCGATGCTGGGAAGATTCCTGCTGGCACTGGACCACCACCCCCGTAGGGAAATGGGTGATGCGCACAGCTGAACTGGTTTTGTTGACGTGCTGGCCGCCTGCCCCGCTGGCCCTATACACATCAACACGCAGATCTCTTTCATCAATATCTATATTGATTTCATCCTTGATCTCCGGATAAACAAAAACTGCCGCAAAGGAGGTCTGACGTTTGCCACTGGCGTTAAAAGGAGAGATCCGGACCAGGCGATGCACCCCGGATTCGGCTTTCATAAATCCGTAGCAGTTAGGGCCGGAAACATAAAGGGTTACCCCCTTGATACCGGCTTCATCTCCCTCCTGGTAGTCTATGATCCGGCACTTGTACCCCTTTTTATCGATCCACCGGGTATACATCCGGAACAGCATTTCCGCCCAGTCCTGGGAATCCGTTCCCCCGGCACCGGCATTGATGGAGACAATCGCATCCCTGGCATCATCCTCCCCGTCAAGCGTAATCTCCAGAGAAAATCGCTTTACCTTTTTCTCCAGATCGGCCAGCATCTGTCCGGCTTCCTCTTCAGCCGCCTTATCCGACTCTTCCCTTGCCAGTTCCAACAGCACGTCCACATCCTCAATCTCTGAAAATATGGCATTGCAGGTGTCAATAAGGGCGGCGATGGTGGTGCGCTCCTTTAACATCTCGGTGGCTTTGTCCGGATCATTCCAGAAGTCTTCTTTGGCAATGAGAAACTCAAGTTCCCGAAGGCGTTTTTCCTTTACAGGGAGGTCAAAGATACTCCTTAAGGCGGTTGGCTTTAGCAGTGATGGAAGAGATGATCTGTTTATATTCTACACTCATTATAAAGGTCTCCTAAATTTTTTTAGAATGAATTTTATCACACAAATCAGAAAAAAGGCAACAAGGCACGCTTTAGCGGCAAGATCCCCGTGGCGGGTATAAAACGTTTGGCCGGACATGACCGGAACCTGCCGGGTAAGCGCGCAGGCAGTGAAAATATCTGTTTTCTCAAGAATGGTGCCGGAAGGATCAATGAATCCGGAAATACCTGTATTTGCGACCCGGACCACGCTGCGCCGGTTTTCAACAGCCCTGAACACCGCCATGGAAAAGTGCTGGAGGGGCGCCTGGGTCCGGCCGAACCAGGCATCATTGGTCATGGTGGTTAAAATATCTGCCCCGTTGCGCACAAAGGCTCTGGCAATATCGGGAAAAATGATCTCAAAGCAGATTAATACCCCGGTTGTTCCCGTACCGAAATTCAGGGGCACCGGCCCGGTTTCCCCCTTTGAAAAATCACCGGCACCGGCTGTCAATTTTTCGGCAAACCGGAGCAGGCGTTTGAAAGGCACATATTCCCCAAAGGGCACCAGGTGGTGTTTGTCATAATAACCCTTTGGCAGTGCAAGGGGGTTGAGCATGCAGGCCCGGTTGTAATACAGGAAACCATCGTCCGAAGGCCGAGCTGCGGGGATACCGATGAGAAAAAAAGTACCGGCCTTTCTCACCATGGCATCCACCCGGTTCGAGGGTACAGGGTCCATACCATAGTAAAAAGGCAAAGCTGTTTCCGGCCACACCACAAGATCGCAGGGCATCGCTTCGAGGGATAACCGGGAATACCGGTCTATGGTTTCATCAACAAATGCTTTATCCCATTTGCGGTCCTGGGAGATGTTGGCCTGGATAACCGAAATTGTCCGGGAAGGCACCCCGTTGATCTGCCCACGGACTTGGGCCAGTTTAAGATGGCCGTAAATAAAAGCAGAACAAAGCAGAACCATTGAAAGGCTTAAGCCTGCCATATTTGTTTTTTCAGGCCATGCCCTTCGGGAAAACGACTTAAAGGCAATGACCAGAACCCCGTTGACAGCCACCAACAGAAAAGAGATCCCCAAGACCCCGAAAGTGTCTGCCGCCTGAATCAAAACACGGTTGGGATACTGGCTGTAACCGAGCACACCCCACGGAAAACCCGAAAACAAATAGGTCCTGATGTATTCCAGGGAAACCCAGGCCACAGCCCCCCAGAAAGGGACAAGGCCTTCGGGAACAGGTATCTTTTTCATGGCCAGGGCAAAAACGCCTGTATAAGCAGACAGGTACAGAACCAGAAGCAACAGGCAAGACAGGGCCGCAAAAGTGTTTAGTCCGCCGTATTCGGTTAAGGTGGGAGAAATCCAGTAGATAAGGGGCAGATAAAAGCTGATCCCCGTGCCAATGCCTGCATAAAAGGCCTGCTTTGAACTCAGCCGTTCAAGGGAAAGCCATAACGGGACCAGGGCAAAAAAGGCTGCCGGATAAAAGCCTGGAGCCGGAAATGCGGAAAAGAGCATTAGACCGCTGACCAATGCGGGTAAAAGGGGTAATAACGCGCCATATAGAGGTTTGAATTGCATTTTGAATGACCTTAATTAAAAATTCTGGTATATTTATCAAAAAATCTAAGCGTTCGTCAATTTTGGAAGGTGGTGTTTTATGACCCATGGGCATGATCGTACATCTTTTGACTCGATTCTTATTCAACGGGGCGGGCCTGTCCAAGATCCCCCTCCTTTCATGAATTCAGATTTTTTTTCCCGGAGAAATATTAAAAATGTATTGATTTACTCCCCTGTGGGTATCTGTATTCTTTACCGCACTGCCATCCACTATGCAAATCCGGCCTGTTACGTCATGACCGGCCATGAATACGGCAGTATGGAAGGCAAATCGGCCCGAACCCTTTTCCCAACGGATAAAGAATTTAAGCGTGTGCATAATATCTTTATCAAAGGGGTTAATCAAACAGGATCTGCTACAGTTGACTCCCGGCTGTCAAGGGTGGACGGCACCGCTTTTGACTGCCGCCTTCGGGCCTGCCGACTGGATCCCGGAGACCATTCCCAGGGCCTGTTAGTCACAATATCGGATATTACGCAAATCAACTCCAGACAGATCAGGGAAAATCAAACCCGGAAAATGGAAGCCATTGGCGTGCTCGCCGGCGGCATTTCCCATGATTTTAACAATCTGCTCATGGCCCTTCAGGGGCATCTATCCCTGATGGGGATCAACGCAAACCAGCCGGAAAAAATCAAAGATCATATCCGGCAGATGAACCTCCTGATTCAGACTGCGGCTGAACTTACCGGAAATTTATTGGGTTTTGCCCGCGGGGGAAAGTACCAGGTTGAACCCCTGGATCTTAACCAGGTCGTGGAGATGGCCCTAAATGTTTTCCAGCCGGGAAAAGAAAATTTTGTCATTGAAAAAAAACCGGATCCGGATCTGTACAAGGTAAACGCGGACCGTTCCCAGCTTGAACAGGTATTGCTCAATCTTTTGGTTAACGCCTCACAGGCCATGGTGGATGGCGGCACACTTACCATAGAAACCCGGAATATAAAAATTGAGTATACCCACAACTTTCATTTTGAGGTGGAACCCGGTGATTACGTGGAAATCAGTGTTCAGGACACCGGCATCGGCATGGATGAAACCATTCAGAAAAAAATTTTTGATCCCTTTTTCTCCACCAAGATGCCCGGGGCTATAAAACAACGGGGATTAGGCCTGTCAACGGTGTTCGGCATTGTGAAAAACCACGGCGGCTTCATCACGGTGGAGAGCAAAAAAAATGCCGGATCCGTATTCAGGGTGGCACTGCCCGCTTTGGTCTCCGTGGATGTACAACGTTTTGAAACGGAGAGTGTCGAGTTTGATCTGATGCCCAAAGGCGGGGAAACCGTTCTTACTGTGGATGACGAAGATGACGTCCTTGAGGTGGGGGCAGCTCTTCTTGAAGTTTTAGGGTACCAAGTCCTCCAGGCCCGAAACGGTAGGGATTGTCTGGATCTGATATCAAAGCACGCGGGCAGAATTGTGCTGATTATCCTTGATCTGATCATGCCCGTCATGGACGGCAAGGAGACCTTTTATCGGATCAGGGAACTGGACCCCGACATAAAGATACTGATATCCAGCGGTGCCGGCATAGATGAAGAAATGAAAATGATGCTTCGTGACGGGGATCACGGTTTTTTACAAAAACCCTTTTCCATGGACAGATTTTCAAGGGTCATTCGCGATATTCTTGACAGTCCTGATTGATAACCATTTAATTTTTATAGTTCTTTACAACTTTTTTACCAAATGGTAATCTATTAGAATTGATTAAGGAACAGATGAACAACATTCAGGGTGGTTCCGTTCCCATTATCAGGAGCATGTTATGGAACAAATAAAAATTCGATTTGGGAATCATATTGAAACGCCGACCACAGAAGATAAATCTTTTGAAGATATATTTCAATCCGTTAATCCCATGTTTTGTTTTTCAAAACGAGTCTGGAGACCCCAGATGGATATTTTTGAAACCAGGGATGAAATCATTATCCAGGCCGAAATTGCAGGTGTCCGCCAGGAGAACATGGTTATTGAACTCTCAGACAAGGCCGTAAAAATTTCCGGAGTGCGTAAAAGCAGCCAGCCCGATCCCACCGCCACCTACAGACTTGCTGAAATACAGTTCGGCCGGTTTGAACGGATTCTTTATCTACCCAGTGTCATTGACATGGAAAAAGTGTCTGCTTCATATGACAACGGATTTCTTGAGCTGAAACTAGGGAAACAACCCAAAACGAATTATTCTTCGAAACCGAAACTGCCCATTGATTTTTTATAACAGTCGTGGGATAGACAGGGGCTATTGACAGCCGGGGATGGCCCCCCAAAAAAAAACAAAAAAATCCAACGGATTAGGCGATTGTATTTAAAAAGGAAAACGAATGGATGAATTAAACCATCCCTCCGTCCCCATCACTACTGACGACATACCTGACGAACTTCCCATTCTTCCCATAGTGGATACCAATCTGTTCCCCAAGATGGTGTTGCCCCT
>NZ_DDYV01000239.1:0-4896 GCF_002348205.1 Desulfobacter sp. UBA2225
ACATCCTCGCCCTGGGCATTGACCAGCCATTCTCCATAAAATTTATTGTTCCCTGTGGCCGGGTCCCTGGTAAAGGCAACGCCTGTGGCCGAGGTGTCGCCCATGTTGCCGAAAACCATGGTCTGGACATTGACGGCCGTGCCCCAGCTGTCCGGAATATGTTCAATGCGGCGGTAGGATACTGCCCGTTTGCCGTTCCAGCTTTTAAATACGGCACCGATGGAACCCATAAGTTGCTCTTTGGGATCATCGGGGAAATCGGCACCCAGATTTTCCCGGATTTTTTTCTTAAACCGTTCACAAAGGGCCTTTAAATCTTCGGTGGAAATATCCGTGTCATTGTCATAGCCCTTGTCGTTTTTCAGATTGTTCATCATCATTTCAAGACTCAGACGAATACCCATGCCGTCCTTGGGACGGATCTGTTCCGCTTTTTCCATAACCACATCTGAATACATCATGATCAGCCGACGGTAGGCATCATAGACAAACCATTCATTATTGGTTTTTTTGATCAGTCCCGGGATTGTAGTTGTACACAGGCCGACGTTCAATATGGTTTCCATCATTCCGGGCATTGAGCTTCTTGCTCCGGATCGGCAGGATACCAGTAATGGATTTTTCGGATCACCAAAAATCATGCCTGTATAGGATTCAATATTGGCCATGGCTTTAAGGATTTCTTCTTCAAGGGTATCCGGAAAGCGTCCGTTTAAATTAAAATAGTGATTGCAGCATTCCGTTGATATGGTAAATCCTGGTGGAACAGGCAGTTTTAGCT
Organism: Desulfobacter sp. UBA2225; assembly: GCF_002348205.1. Lineage (NCBI taxonomy): Bacteria > Pseudomonadati > Thermodesulfobacteriota > Desulfobacteria > Desulfobacterales > Desulfobacteraceae > Desulfobacter > Desulfobacter sp. UBA2225. The sequence goes on from NZ_DDYV01000239.1 coordinate 782, forward strand.
TTGCCATTTCTGCAAGGTTGGCGCCTTTGCCGCCCAAAAGGTTTTTCTGACTTGCATCGCCCTCCGTTTTATCAGGGCCGAACTCATAAATGTATTTGGTCATTTTAACTCACCGTTTATATGTTTAAGGACATATTGATATTTAGCTTGCCCAAGCCGTGGAACCAGCCGGAATTCGATTTTTTTTTTACTAAAGCCTGCCAAATGTTAACGTCTACTATTAAAAAATTGGAAAATCAAGTCAACATTGAAATCTAATGTTTATAAATTACCGCGTCGATGATAATATTGCTATTTTTTAAAATGGTGTGCCTTGGCACGTTATCGCCGCTTGACAGGTGCAAACAGGAGGAATAAATGCTGAATATAGAATCCATAACCAAAGGATTCGCAGATCATGTACTGCTTGACAATACCGGCATGCAGATCAATTCCGGTGAACGGGTGGGCCTGGTGGGAAGAAATGGCCATGGTAAAACCACGCTTTTAAATATCATAGCAGGTATGGATCACCCCGATGACGGGCGTATTATTATACCCAGTGGATATCGGATCGGTGTGCTTTCCCAGCATATAGAATTCAGCCGACCCACTGTTCTTGGAGAGGCCATGCTTGGTCTGCCTGATCATGAACGTGATCATTTCTGGAAAGCTGAAAAAATTTTGTCAGGCCTTGGGTTTTCAGAACAGGATATGCAAAAGGATCCCATGCAGTTTTCCGGTGGCTACCAGGTGCGTTTAAACCTTGCCAAGGTACTGGTGTCTGAACCGGATCTGTTAATCCTTGACGAGCCCACCAACTATCTGGATATTACATCCATCCGCTGGATTACAGGGTTTCTTATTTCCTGGCCAAGGGAGATGCTTCTGGTTACCCATGACCGCGGATTCATGGATAATGTGGTCACCCATATTGTGGGGATTCACCGTCGCAAGATGAAAAAGATACAGGGCGACACGTCCAAATATTATCTTCAGGTGGCCCAGGACGAAGAGATCTATGAAAAAACCCGGGTCAATGATGAGAAACGCAAAAAAGAGATTGAACTGTTCATTTCCCGGTTTCGGGCCAAGGCAAGGCTGGCCAACATGGTGCAGTCCAGGATTAAGACCCTGGCCAAGCTTGAAACAAAAGACAAACTGGCAGAACTTAAAAATCTGGATTTTTCCTTTAACTATTTACCTTTTGCCGGTAAACAGGTGATGACCGTCGAGGATTTGAGTTTTGGGTACGAAAAAAAGACCCCTTTGATCAAAAATTTTTCCTTGACCATATACCCGGGTGACCGTGTGGGCGTGATTGGCAAAAACGGCAAAGGAAAAACCACACTACTCAAATTGATCAGTCAGAATATGAATCCGGATGAAGGATGGGTGAAGCCCAACCCAGGTGTGGAGACCGGATATTTTGAGCAGACCAATATCCAGACCTTAAATCCGCAATTCACTGTGGAAGAAGAGCTTTTGCATGCCTATCCTGAAACAGACCGCCAGACTGCCAGAAATATTTGCGGTGCCATGATGTTTGAGCAGGATGCAGCCTTAAAAAAGATCAGTGTGCTGTCCGGCGGAGAAAAAGCCCGGGTCATGCTTGCTAAGCTTCTGATCCGGCCTTTGAATCTTCTGCTTTTGGATGAGCCGTCAAACCATCTGGACATTGAATCAAGCGATGCCTTTGTGGAGGCCTTAAATGCCTTTGAAGGGGCTGTGGTTCTTGTTACCCATAACGAGATGTTTCTGTATGCCCTGGCAAATCGCCTGGTGATATTTACTGCCGACGGCATTGACATATTTGAGGGCACCTACCAGGAATTTCTTGAAAAACAGGGATGGGAGGATGAAGAAATGATCCCTGTCAAGCGCAAAAAAAGCGCACAGCTTCCCAAAAAAGAATTGCGCAAAAAAAAATCGCAAGCTTTGGCCGAAAGGTCAAAGCAACTGACACCGATAAATAAAAAAATAAACAAAATTGAAGATGAGATAGAGGCAAAGGAGACCAAAATGGCCCGGGTGAACGACGACCTGCTTGACGCCTCCCAGGACCAGGACGGATTAAAAATTGCCACTTTATCCAAAGAACATGCTAAACTGGAATCAGACATTGAAACCCTGTTTGACACCCTTGCGGAACTAACCGAAAGGGCAGACAAAATAAAAAAGAAATTTGACCAAGAAATATTCTGCCTTGAAAGTGGGGATTGAAATGGACAAACAAAGGCTTAAATTCTATTATGGTATTATTTTGATCGTGGTGGGCATCGCGGTTTTCATAAGGGTTCCCCATGTGATACCCCAAATTGAGACCATTGAATTTTTTAAAAATAAGATCGGAATTATAAAGTTCTGTTCCTATTTCGTAGGTTTCCTTTTGGTACTGGCCGGTAGTATCCGGGTGGTTAAAAATCACAAAAAGTAGTAATAGTTTCAGGACATCTGAATGGCTAACAGCACTGTTTTAAAATCCGGGTCCAGCCTTAAATCTACCATTAAAGATCAGTCTGGTGCCGGTAAAGTTAAAATCGGTGAAATCCTTTCTAAAGAAGGACAGATTACCTCCATTATGCTCAATGAGGCCCTCGCGATCCAGAAAAAGACCAACGAGCGGCTTTCGAGTATTTTGCTCCAGAAAGGCTACATTGATCCCGATACCATCGTTAATGTGCTGGGGCGAATATACAACTACAAGATTGTCGGGTTCTCTGAAATAAAGCCGGATCCCCAGGCATTGAAAATTCTGCCTTATGATCAAGCTAAAAATCATCTGGTTTTCCCCTTGAAACTGGCTGGGGACGATTTGCAGGTCTGCATGGCGGAGCCCACGGATACGGATGTGGTTGCTGAGCTTGGAAAGAAAACGGGAAAAAACATACGGGCCCTTGTCTCCACTGAAAATGATATCATCCAGGCGTATCGTGATTTTTATAAAATTTCCGATGCGGAGTATAAAAGTTTTCTTCATTTTGATGACGAGGCAGAAGATGATGAGCCGGTAACCTCTGTTGAGGATTTCGGCTCCCTGGTTTCCGAGGCGGCAGAGGAACTTGAGGTAGCCGGTGCCGATACAAGTTTCGGCCAGGATCAGTTCATGGCCTCGGATGCACCCATCATAAAACTGGTAAACGGCATCTTAACCAAAGCAATCAATGACGGCGTCTCAGATATACACATCGAACCCTTTGAAAAATCTTTTCAGGTGCGTTACCGCTTGGACGGCGGCATGTACAAGGCTATGAATCTGCCGTTGTCAATTAAAAATGCCGTTATTTCAAGGATAAAGATTCTGGCCTCCCTGGACATTGCCGAGCGCAGGGTGCCCCAGGACGGTCGAATCAAACTTCGGCTGGGCAAGAAAAAATCCGTGGACTTTCGTGTCTCCTCCTTGCCCACCCTCTTTGGCGAGAGTATTGTCATGCGTATCCTCGACCAGAGCGCATTGAGCGTTGATCTGAGCCGCCTAGGTTTTGAATCCGGCACCTTTGAGATGCTCAAACGCTGTATATCCAGACCCTATGGCCTGCTTCTGGTTACAGGACCCACGGGTTCGGGTAAAACCACGACCCTGTACTCCATTCTTAACCGTCTGAACAAAGATGATATCAAAATTCTGACAGCCGAAGATCCTGTGGAGTTCAATTTTAAGGGGATTAACCAGGTACCGGTAAGAGAGGATGTGGGCATGACCTTTGCCGCAGCCTTGAAAGCCTTTCTCAGACAGGATCCGGACATTATCATGGTGGGTGAGATTCGTGATATGGATACGGCAGAGATTGCCATCAAAGCTGCCATGACAGGTCATCTTGTGTTTGCCACCCTGCATACCAATGACTGTCCGTCCACCATTGGAAGGCTTGTGGATATCGGCATTCCACCTTATATGCTGGCCTCATCCGTTACCATGGTTTTATCCCAGAGGCTTGGGCGCAGGCTTTGTCCGGATTGCAAGCAGGTGGTCACCGGGTATAATCCGGAAGAGCTGGAATTGCACGGATTTAACAAGCGTGAGATCCCCGATCTGACCATTTACGGCCCTAAAGGCTGCCCCCACTGCAACGGCACCGGATACAAGGGCAGGGTCGGGCTGTATGAACTCATGGAAGTGACCGATGAGGTCGCCA
>NZ_DDYV01000154.1:0-2783 GCF_002348205.1 Desulfobacter sp. UBA2225
ATGACAGGGGGACCTTGTCTCCGTTCTTGTCCCTGAGTTCATCCGATGTGTACAGGGCATTGTACAATTTATAGTAAATGCCCGGCGGGGGAAGCGTGCTGCATTTGATCCCCTCGACACCGCTGACGTAATGGCCGGTTTCACCGGCTAAGGCCGGGCCGGTACCGCTGAAAAGAATTAAAACCCAGAGAACCGCGGCTGTTTTTCGCATTTATCTTTTTCAACCTCCATCGATTTTCCGGCCCCGGGGCGGGACACAGCGGAAAAAAAGCCCCGAAGCCAATTTGAAATCAGCCTGGGGCTTTACCATTGCCGCCAAGAATTACGGGCCATTCGGCAGGTCTTCTGACTCGCGGATCATCCTTGTCCCCGCGCCTTCCCGCATCGATTCGTATTGTTCTTTCGATGCAGTGGCTTACTTGCGGGTTTCGTCCTCGCTTACAGCGGCGGGTCCATGCCGGATTTTCACCGGGCTTCCCTCTTTTTCGCCCTTTTGGGGCAACCGAATGCCAACACTGTTATTTAAGTGGTGCTCCTATCACGGGGGGCAAAAAACTGTCAATAAAATAAAGAAAGGAAGGGGGGCATCGGTTTCGGCGATTTCGGATCCGGTTCAATTGTTTCCAAAATTCATGAATTTGAACGATCAGCCCTGTCATCGACATTGACAAGAAAACCCCGGCTGTGGTTTAATTTAAACACTGACATTGAGAACAGACTGCGGCATGAACGTCAATTCAGGGCAGTTGCGTATGAATCCCTGATTCCTGTCCTGAGAACCTGACCATCGATCTGAATAATCATTGTTTCCTGTTTTTCGAGAGAAGAATGAAGACACCCTTGATCAAAGAATATCCCCATCAGTATGAATCCCGGCTCAGGCTCAAGAATGGTGCCGGGGTATTTCTCAGGCCCGTGATGCCCGCAGATAGTCAACTTATTGTCGATATGTTCAACAAAATGTCTCCTCAGTCGATATATTTTCGATTTTTGAGAAATCTCAACGCCATTCCGGAAAACATGATCCGTAAATTCACTCATGTCAATTACAACAGCGAATCCGCCCTTGTTGCCGTGATTCAAGAAGACGGAAAAGACGCCATCATAGCCGTCGGACGTTACGGATATGATTCCGATGAAGATATTACGGATCTGGCTGTTGCGGTTCGCGATGACTGGCAGCATCTTGGCCTTGGTAAATCCTTGCTGAAAAAAGTCGTTGATATTGCAAAGGAACATGGTGTTTCACGTTTCACGTGCATGATGGACTCTCGGAACCACAAAATCAAAAACATCTTATTGGCACTGGGTTACAACGTGAAGTATTTTCCAGAAAACGGTGTTTCCCGAGTAGAGATAGCTGTTTGAATGGGCGTATAAGGATTTCCCATGTTCATGCGTTGCTGTTTATGAGTCGTAGCGAATGATTTTTGGAATACTGATCAGTGAGTTGCAGAAAGCCTTTGCGGATGGATTGAAATTTACTTGCGATGGCGAATCATCTTGCGAGCAGCGTCAAAAGTTCGAATGCGTTAATAATCATTTGCCTGTTCAATAATCAAGCGGTATAATCAAATATTAAAAAAATCATGAATAAATTAGATTTGACAACCCAAAACCCAACACGAAGAAGCGAAACGGTGTTGCTGAAAAGTATAAACTGCTATTTGACCGCAGAACTCTGATCTAATAGACAAACATTATACATGAAAGGAGTAAAGGATGAAAAAAATCATTTGTTTTGTTTTTTGCTTGGCATTTTGCTTGGCAATCGGTTTTACGGCATGGGCTGTTGAAATAGATCCGGCAGCTGTGCAGGCAAACCAGGTTCCGGCAAGTTATGCAACGGTAAAGGATGGAAACGTCGTTTTCAGTAAAGCAATAACCGCATACAGCCCCGACGAAATGGATACAATACTGAAGGCTTATGGCGGTACTCTTCAGGCGGATGCTCAAGTTCCGGGAAGTTATGCAACGGTCAAGGAAGGAAACATCGTTTTCGGGAAAGCGGCCACCGCATACAGCCCTGATTTAACACATCAAATTCTGACGGCTTATGGTTTCAGCACCACCCCTGAGGCCATTGAACAACTTAAAGACCCGGCTGGTTATGCAACGGTTAAAGATGGAAACATCGTTTTCGGGAAAGCCTCGACGGCATACGGTGCTGAAGATTTTAACAGGGTGATGGCCGCTTATCGGTTGCCCGAACCCCCGCCTGTAGTTGCGCCGGCGCCAGTTGTCGCGCCGCCGCCGCCGCCGCCAGTAGAAAAATGTCTTGATGCCGATGCAGACGGCATCTGTGATGATGTTGACAAATGCCTGGGTACGCCTAAGGGCGCAAAGGTTGATGAAAGAGGATGCTGGGTAATTGGCGTTCAGTTTTTTGATTTTGACAAAGCTGTATTGAGGCCGGATCATTATGCGGAACTTAATGAAGTTGTGAGCGTGATGAAGGCAAATCCGAATCTTAGAGTTGAAGCCGACGGACATACATGCGACCTCGGCCGAGAGAAATACAACCAGAAACTTTCCGAAAGACGCGCCAAAGCGGTAGTGGATTATCTGGTAAATAATGGAATCGATCCGCAACGGCTTTCATGGAAAGGATTCGGCGAAACTCAACCCGCATATCCGAATACATCAGAGGAAAACAGGGCAAAGAATCGGAGGGTTGAACTGACCCCAAGCGCTAATTAAGAGCGGTAAGAAGATTAAAAAGTTTTAGGTGCGATTTTTTGCAAAGGCGGCGGGCAGCGAGAAAGGTAATGGCCTGTTTTTGC
>NZ_DDYV01000129.1:0-5061 GCF_002348205.1 Desulfobacter sp. UBA2225
ATAGAAGGGGCTAATACCGCCGGCTGACACCCATTGGAGTACAATTTCCTGGTGTCCCGGGACAATGGGCAGGGTCACCTGGTTCTGATCCTGCCGGATGGAGCGTACCCTGCCTTGAATTTTCACCTCCTGCAGCCTGGCGTCCTTGGGCAGGGTAATGGTATGGCGCCCTCCCTGGCTGCTGTTGATGGTAAGATCCATCTGGGCCGTGGCAGCTGCCCTGCCCGGCGAAAAGGTCAGCAGACTTTTTTCAATGGTCATGGTCTGTCCCTCAATGCCCTGGGGCCGGGTCACGGTCAGTGTCAGGCTCTCCCCGGGCCAGGGGTGCCAGGTGGGATACCAGCGGGTGCCGGTTTTATGAAAAATCACAGGGGTTCCCTGGTATTCCATATGAAAAACAGGGCTGATATCCACCTTCCATATTTCGGTCCAGTCACGGGTATTGGCATGTTTTAACTCTATTTTATCCGCAGGGGCCAGAAAAGATTCCCAGGTCAATGTTTTCTGTCCGGAACCAAAGTTGACCTTTGCCGTATTCCCCTCTACCCGGATGCCTTCGGTGGTGATGGATTCCCCGGGAAGCAACGGGATGTCAAGGACCATGCCGGAACCTGCTTCTCCTTCACGGATTACCTGGGTATTTACTTTCCAGACAAGTCCGAGCAGCAGGGTCCGTTCAATCCTGGCAAATGCAGGCAGAACACCTGTTTCAAGCGCCTGCTGATTTTTACCGTCTGCCCGGGCTTTTCGTTTAAACTGAAGCTGGGCATCAAAGCTGCCGTCGGGATGACTGCCTTCCACTGTCCAGCCGTCCATGACAATATCCAGGTGCCGGGGTTTTAAAGGGAAAAAAAGCTGGAAACCGCTCTGCTGACGTATGGCACCGTCAAGGTCTATTTTGTGGCGGCCCTTGGGGACCATCACCCAGAATTGCCCCTCTTTCTTGAAGATGCCCGCAGCGGTCAGGCCGTCCACGGTTACCTGTGACGGCAGCCACTGGCCGGCATCCCCGGGAAGGGGAATTGCCGTGTCAATGGCGGCATGAACCGCCACGCTGACCGTCATCACATCCTTTTTCAGGTCAATGGACGCCTGGGGCAAATTTGCACAGGAGTTGAAGCATTGGTCCGTTTCGAGCAGCCGTTTTTCCAGTTCTTCCAGCATCTCCTTTGACGGAAATTGTGCTGCATGCGACAATAGGGGCGTAAGACACAGAACAAGTGCGGACAACGCAGGAAGCATCTGCTTGATACCGGTTGCACCGGCCTTTTTAATGCCGCCTTTGCCGATACCGAGCATGCCCGCACCTAAAAGCACCACAAGGGCGACCCGCAAAAAGGCCAGGACCAGGTTGACTGTTGGCCCGATCAGAAAGAGCCCTATGGACTGGTCTTTATTCACAGGACCGGACCAGGAAAAACCGATGGTTTCATAAGCCGGCCACAAAGGCATGCCCGGGCCTGTCTGGGTTCGGGCTTTGGGGTCATACTGGATAACTTGCTCCATAACTTGAGCCGACTTTCCGGCAGGCTCAGGCGCACTGGCCGGGGAGATGCTCCCCATAGGCATCAGCTTATTTCGATCCGCCCCCTGCCGTTCCGCTTTTGCCACGGACGGCTTCGGGCCTGCCTCTTCCATCATCATCACCTGATCCCGGGATTCTGACCGGATTACGGCATTTGATGTATCGGTCCATGTCCTGGCCAATTCCGGGTATATGCCGATGCGAAGGGTCTGGATGGCAAAGGGAATCACAATGGCGGCAAAACAGATCAGCGCCGTACCCTGACAAAGCTTGACAAAGGCGCGCATCCTGCCGCCGGGCAGATGTTTGAGCAAGGCAAACCCCACCAGGAGCACCAGCCAGATATACTTGGGCGCCTGATGTTCATGGAAGATCAGCACCAGGGTGACAAAGGCAAGAATGGCTAAAGGTTTTGAGTAGACCCGAGACAGGGCAATGGTAAAAATCAGGAGCGCAAAAAAATCCAGCAGGGTCCATCTGCCCACCCAGGTGCCGGGGATGCGGTCTACGCCGATGGCATTGATCAGGGTCCAGCCCGCAGGCAGGTTAAGCGTGCCGTTTACGTCATTGAAATCATGGTCCCAGCCGGTTGCCGGAACATCGGCAATCCCGTTTTCAAAGGTGGCATCGGCCACAATATTTATCCTGCCGTTTCTTAGCTCAATACCGGCCTTGTCGCTATCTTCCCTTTTGGTAATCAACTGCTCTTTACCATCCACAAGGACCTGGCCCGGATGGATGGCCGGATCCAGTTCCAGGCGCCAGTTGGTGTTCTTTTTGCCCGTGATTTTATCCTGGATAAAATAGCCCTCACCGTCAAAACGCAGCCACAGGGTTCGATTCAAAGAGAGCTGATCCGGTGCAGGCTCTGGATCTCCCCGCTTGATCTGCTTAAAAACCAGTGTGGTGGCAGGCACCATCAGGTACGACGGAAAGGATTGCCATCGTGCCGGCATGGCCGTCTGTTTGGGATCCACGGGTTCCGCCCCTGAAATATGCACCCGTCTCAGGTCGGTCCCGGCACTGAAGGCCCAGATCTCCTGATCCGGCCAGAACGCCTGGTCCGGACGGATGAAGCGGACGGTCTCCAAAGGCCCTGCATGGCGCAGATTAAGGTCAATGTTATAACGTCCGGGCCGGACCTGGATGGTGATCCGGCCGTCGGATTCCAGACGGGCGGGCAGCGGGCTTTCAAAGGATACCGGGATGAACCTGTCGCTTTGGTATACAGGTCCCAGCACCATCTGCCGGGCCTGGCCCGACACTTCCAGGGTAAGCGCAATTGACATCCGGGCCGGGATGTCATCCTCGATGAGCCGGAAACATTCAATTTTCAGCCGGTCTTCCACCCGCTGTTCACGGTTTCTCTGCTTTAGCCACAACCGGCCCTCGTCGTCCAGATCCGGGAACATTACGGGCTGATTATTAACGCTTAGGCTCACCAGTCCCGTTGATGCCGGGATATTCAATCTTTCGGGCATGGTTCGCCAGTAAAATTGTCCCCTGATTGTATGACGGCCCGGGGAAAGTATCAGGCCCGGGGTATTATCCTGGTCCAGAACCGCGGCAGGCTTGTCGTCGGCAAGAACCTGCACGGGCCAGTTTCGGTCGGAGCCCGGCAAATCCACCCGGGTCTGGACATACACCTGCCATGACTGTTCAAATTCGCCCCCGCTCTCTGTCAGATTCAGGTTTAACTCTCCCGGCCAGGCGCAAAGGATCTGTCCGGCATTGTTGTACATGGGAATGCATGACAACTGCTGTTCTTTTCCCTGCAGCACCCATTCTTTCCAGGGGGTAAGGGCATCGGGAACGTAAACCGAAGGTCTCGCATGAGCCTTGCCATATACTGCCGAAAAGATGGCGCAAGCCATAAGCAATATACAAATAACGCCGATATTTCGCTGAATGGTCATGACAATGTCCTTTTTGAAAAGAATCTGACAAATTTTAGATTTGAAAAAGGAATACGGTCCGGGTCGTATTCAATATCAACTGGGACACAGTCTAATAGGAATATGGACAAAAATCAATGCGGGGCTTTAGGAGAATTGACAGCCTGTCGAATGTAAATCATCACGGTGATAACCTGAAACGGGCCAATGAGAATGCAAAAATCTTTCACTTTGGAAATTTAAAAGGCCAGGACTGACAGGGATATTCTACTGTGATCATACCAATTACAAACAAATCATAGATGAGATGTAGTCCTCTCCTGCTGCTCCCTGCTTGATCTGCCATATTGAAATTTCAGGCCCAAAAACAAACTAATTTTTCAAAGCCCAAAGATATTTATTTTGCATATTACGTTGGGGTTATTGACAACACTCTGTATGTGTTGGTATTATACCCAACATGAAACCAGAATTGATATTAAAAGACCGCCATATAATCTCTGAAACATCTTTTGTAGAGTTGATTGTATGGCGTCTGCCAACACCGCTTTCCGGGAGCAGACATAATTTTAAATATCGCTTGGCGTTTATAGTAGAGAGCGTCTGTGTTCTTCGATACGACAATGAAACAGGCAAAGGGGAGCATAAGCATATTGGCGATAAAGAAATGCCGTATGAATTTACAACTCCAAAAATTTTAATTCAGGATTTTTGGAAAGATGTAGACGACTGGAGGAGATAAAATGAAAACCGTAACATTAGGAATATCATCACGAAAAGAAATTGAGAATCGGTTTCTGGCAGCTTTTGACGGCGAGGACCAAGGGGCTTATATCAGTTTTGAGACCCCTGCTCTACTTTTTAAAATTATTTCTGGCAAGCGGTGGGAACTTATTCAAAATATGACAGGGGCGGGGCCTTTGTCTATCCGTGAAGCTGCCAGACGATTGGGCCGCGACGTTAAAGCCGTCCATGGTGACGTCCATGCGCTTTTGAAAGCCGGAATTTTGATAAAAACAGAAAGCGGTCAAATAGAATTTCCTTTTGACGCTATCCATGTGAATTTTGTGCTGGAAGCCGCATGACCGTTTTTGAATTGAGTAAGCTGTCCCCAGAATACGATTCTGAATCATAATTATATAAACAAATTGGATAACACAAAATGAATAAAAACCCAGATGAAAAAGAGAATGCCTCAAGGAATAGATCTGAAGAAAAAACTATCGGTGATTCTGGGAAAGGTACAGATACTATTCATGTGGAAAAATCCATTCCTGATAATGTTAAGTTGGATATTCATAACATTAACCAGGGCCAAAAAATTGGAAAACCAGATATAACTTTCGATCAAACGACCACTGGTAACCTTAATTCGACAATTAATTTTTCATCTGAAATTCACGCTAAAGTTATCCCCAATCCCGATCGCTTAACTCATTCTACTATTAATGATGCACCAACTTCACACGATACAATTGGCGTTACTCCTATCGCAATGCCGTTGACTTAAGACACCTCAAAGTATCAAGCTGGTTGCCTGTATTCCAGATGGAATTTTTTATTCTTTTTATTGAAATTACGTTCATATGTTCTGCCAGGTCTTATGGATTCTATAGATGTAAGCATAAGAGCCTGTAATTT
>NZ_DDYV01000037.1:0-8183 GCF_002348205.1 Desulfobacter sp. UBA2225
CTTTTAATCAGACCAATGTGGAATTGAAACTCGTGATTGAGTCCTGCATTACTTCATAAACTACCTCTTTTAATCAGAAATAGAATGCCGTGAACAGCCAGAATGCGTCAAGCTGATTGTTGCCAAAAGCCTGGGCGGCATCATCGTATCCCATGGCGTTTCTTTCTATTTTATCCGATACCCCCATGTGTTTGAAAAAGAGTTCGCAATTGGCAAACGAGCCTGAACCGGCATTGCCGACACCTACTTTTTTCCCGGTACTTTTTTCCCGGCAAGATCTTTGGTGCTTTTGATGCCCGAACCTTTGTGTACAACAAGCTGTGCCGGTGCGCCGTAAAGGGATGCCACGGCCAGTACGTTTTCATATTTGCCGATATCGTTTGACAACAGACCATGGCGTCCCTGGTAAACATGCCCGGAATAAACAACGCTCATCTGTTGTCTGCCGGTATTTGTTTTTCTTAAATGTTCAGTTGAGCCGCCGGAAGACTGGGCCTGAACCTTAAACTCTTTGACTTCTTTGATGGGTTTAAAAACCTGGATGCTATTGGCTACAACTTGAAACGTTCCACCGGCAGGGCCACCGCCGAATAGAACTCTTTGCTTGGCAAGGCCGTGGCAAAAGATCAACGAGACTCTTTTTTTTGAAGAGTTGTCTCTGTGTGCCCGGCGTGTGGGACAGTTCCAGCATTGGGTATGCACTATCCCTTGTCCATGCAGATCCGGGCCGCCACATTAACCGCTTCCACCCCATCGGAAGAATATTCCGCGCCGATGGATTCGGCCCACTCCCGGGTCACCACGGCGCCGCCCACCATGACCTTGCACCCAAGCCCGTTCTCCTTTGCCAGGGCAATGACCTCGGGCATGCGCACCATGGTGGTGGTCATCAGGGCTGACAGCCCGATAAGATCGGCCTTGTGGGTCTGGGCCGCCTCAATGATCTTTTCGGCCGTGACATCCTTGCCCAGATCAATCACATCAAACCCAAAATTTCTAAGCATCAGCACCACGATGTTTTTTCCGATGTCGTGGATATCCCCCTGGACCGTGGCAAAGACCAGGGTGCCCTTTTTTTTATTGGAACCTGACGCCTGAAGCGCGGGTTGAAGAACGGCAAACCCGTTTTGCATAGTCTCGGCACTGGCGATCAGCTGGGGAAGGAAATACTTTCTTGCATCATAGTATTCACCGACGGTCATGATGGCCGGGATCATCTTTTTTTCCAGCAGTTCGGACGGGGCAATTCCCATTTCAAGGGCTTGATTACAAAGCCGTTCAATATCCTCCCGTCGGCCCTCGATCACCGCTTCAACAATCTGGTCTTCCACGGGCAGATCCGTTTTCTTTTTGGCCGTTGTCTCTTTTTTCTTTTCGGCGTTTTTATCTTTGGCAAATCGCTGGATATATGACAGGGCATCCCGGTCCCGGCCGGTTAAAACATCCGAGGCCGCTTTGGTATTCATCAAAAGCTCATGGGAAGGGTTGGCAATGGCCCAGGAGAGGCCGGCACCGGCAGCCATGGCAAAAAAGGAGGCATTCACCCACCCGCGTTCAGGCAGGCCAAACGAGATGTTGGACAACCCGAGAACCGTGCCGAACCCCTGTTGGGAGGCCCATTTGACGGTTGCAAGGGTCTCTTTGGCGGCCTGGGGATTACTCGATACGGTCATGACCAGCCCGTCCACAACCAGGTCTTTATTTTTGTACCCATAGGCTGCAGCCCGTTCGGCAATCTCCATGACCAACTCTTTTCTTCGCTCTGCCTTGTCCGGCAATTCATTGTCGGCCAGGGGCAGCACGATGAGCATGGCCCCATATTTGGCTGCCACCGGCAGAAGACGTTCAAGTTTTTCTTTTTCAGCTGAAATTGAGTTGATCAACGCCCGGCCCGGATAATAGCGTACGGCAGCTTCCACAACATCCGGGTCCGAGGAGTCAATGACCAGGGGGAGACTGACCACCGGCACCACACTTGAAATGATATCTAATAGGGTCTGTTTTTCATCAATCCCGGGCATACCCGCGTTGATGTCAAGCAGGTCGGCCCCGGCCGCGGCCTGGTCCCGGGCTAGGTTGCGCACATAGGCCATGTTCCCCGCTTTCAGCTCCCCTTGCAGAATCTTTTTTCCGGTGGGGTTGATGCGTTCACCGATAATGCGGATGGTGCTGTTTGAACCTGTAATCAGCGCCTGGGTCGCCGAGGAGAGCATGGCCGTTTCCACAGGCTTTCTTTCCAAAGGCACAAGCCCTTCCATGCTTTGGGCCAGTTTGGCTATATGCGTAGGCGTGGTGCCGCAGCAGCCCCCCATGATATTGACGCCGGCTTCGGCAAAGGGCTTGGCGAACGTTCTGAAGTCATCGGCAGCCATGGGAAAAACCGTTTCATTGTCTTTTATGACAGGCATCCCCGCATTGGGTTTGGCCATCACCGGAATCTGTACCATCTTTCGAATACGCCGAATGATGTCAAGCATCTCTTTGGGACCGGTGGAGCAGTTGACGCCCACCACATCAGCCCCTAAACTTTCAAGGGTGACGGCCATGGCCTCGGGGGTGGTACCGTTTAAGCTGTGCCCGGTTTCATCAAAGGTCATGGAGACCATGGTAAACCCGCCGCAAATCTCTTTGACCGCAAGCAGGGCGGCCCGGCTCTCCTGGATATCAATCTGGGTTTCGATGACAAAAAGATCTACGCCGCCGTCAATCAACCCCCTGACCTGGCGTTTAAACCCCAAAATGGCCTGTTCAAAATCAAGGTCGCCAAAGGGCATGATAAACCGGCCGCAGGGGCCGATATCCCCGACGATCAATGGGCGAATGCCTTCCCGTTCCAACAGTTCATCAGCCACTTTCACCGCATTTTGTGCAATCTTGCAATTGATCTGCTCTGTTTTATCGGCAGCGCCGAACTCTTCAAGCTTCCATGGGGTGCCTCCAAAAGTGCAGGTGTACAGCATATCTGAACCCGCCCGGGCATAGGCGCGGTAGATGTCGGCCGAGACCTCGGGATTTTCCATGGACCACAATTCCGGGCTGACCCCGGGGGGCAGGCCGCGTTTTTGCATCTCGGTGCCGGTGGCACCGTCCAGGATAAGAATTCGTTTATTAATAATCTCCAGTATGCTTTTGTCTTTTTCCCCCATGTCGTCTCTACTCCCCCGTCACTTTTGATATACCGCAAAAAGCGGTAACGCTTTTTTCCGGCACCAGGATACAGGTTTCCGTTATGGCCACCCCAAGCGTTTCCATTTTAAGAATATGATATACGTCTGCCTGGAACCGGATGTCAAAATCCCCATAACCGGCAGAAAACCGTTTTAATTTCAATGCCTTTCTTTCCCTGACCAGCTCTTTGTTGAACAATGCCATCAGCCAGTCAAACCCTTCATCGACAATTTCAGATGCCGCAGCATCCACGATCACGGCCCCGGTCATCTTTTTATCTTCCTGGAGCTGTTTAATCTCATCGGCAACCGCCTGACCGCCGGTAATGCCCATCATGAGCAACTGGTCGGCTTTCCCCAGAAACCGGCTAAACCCGGCGCTTTCAAAGACCGTATCGGATTGCTCTAAAGCAACGATTCCGTTCGCGTGATCAATCTGTATGTCCCGGATGCAGGCCGTGGCCTTGAGATGGATATGGTCTGCCGCATAGGTGATCCATTTGTCCACCTCGGACATCATCCGTTGTGAGATTTCATTTTGACGACGCTGATACCCCAGCCTTTTCAATATCTTATACCGAGGTATTTTCAAGGGAATGTAAGGAAAAGTTCTTAACGGTTGCATGCGGATAATATACCAGTTTTTTTTTTTTATGAAAGTATTTTCGCCTGGACCGGCCGAACTATCACATGAAAATCCAATAAAATCAATGAGATTTCCGCATTGCTCCGACACGTGACCCAAAAGTTTTCATTCTGCAACCCACTGCATGGAGATGGAAAACAGGATCACAGCTCTTCATTGGCGGACCTCTCTTTGAAAAACTTAAAACCGTTCAAATGCATGTGGAGGGCTCATTTTTGTTGGGTTTTGACGTTGACGCACTGGAATTACTTAACTACTATGGCTTCATCAAATAACCCCAAAGGAGAGACTGCATGTCGGTATTTCTTGTACAGCACGGGCTAAGTCTGCCCAAAACCGAAGACCCTGAAAAGGGATTGTCTGAAAAGGGCCGTGAGGAGACCCTGAAAATAGCCCAAGTGGCCGCCGGCTATGGCGTTAAAATTTCCAAAATTTTCCATTCCGGAAAGAAACGTGCGGCACAGACCGCCCGGATTATGGCTGAACACCTTTATCCCGATCTCGGCATTGAACAGATGGCGGATATATCTGCCATGGATGATGTGAAAAGCCTTGCCAGCCTGCTTGACCCCGGTTCCAACCATATGGTGGTGGGCCATCTTCCCTATATGGAAAAACTGGCCGCATACCTGACTGCCGGCCGGGAAACTCCCAAAGTTCTGAAATTTCAAAATTCAGGGATTGTCTGTCTTGATCAGGATGAATCGGGCTGGTTTATCCGGTGGACCTTAAACCCCAACATTTCATAAATCATATGCAGTAATCCTGCCTGCCCGCCCCGTAAAAGTGGATAATGGGCTGATTTTGAAACCAATTAACGAACCGGAGAAATATGAAAGACAAATGTGCCCAGTTAAAAAATATTTACGCAGCCTTTGATGCGGATACCCGCGACCTGGTTAAGGGTCGGGCCTGCACCCGGGGCTGCAGTTTTTGCTGCAAAGAAGCCGGCAGCATCGACATTACGACCCTGGAGGGAATGGCGATCCGAAAGGCCATGGAAAAAATGCCAAAAAGCCGGCAGAAAACCCTGACCAAGGCCTTTAGAAATGAAATAAAGCAGCGGAAAACAGGCAAAACGGTTCCCTGTCCGTTCCTTATGAAAAATGACGCCTGTATGATATATGAGGACCGGCCCTTTTCCTGCCGCAGAATTTACTCCGCCCATGTATGCAGCCCGGATGCCCCCCCGGCGGTGAGTCGTCAGGTAATGGAACGGGCGGATCAGACCATTGCAGCGCTTCAAAAGGTCGACAACACCGGTTATTCCGGCCATCTTTCCTACATTCTGTATATGCTGTCGGTCCCGGCGTTCCTAAAAACTTACACTGCCGGAGAATTTAAGCCCGAGGAAATTATGGAATTTGGAAAGGCCCACAGGATTGTCATCAACCGGATGATGGGCTGAGGGTTAACCATTGATACCCCCCTAAAAAATCTACACCACCTGTCCGGCGGCCCAGGCCGAAGACCATGCCCACTGGAAATTGTATCCGCCCAGCCAGCCGGTGACATCCAGCACTTCGCCGATGGCGTAAAGTCCCGGAACATCTTGGGATTCCATTGTTTTTGAAGAAAACCTGCGGCAGTCTATTCCGCCGACGGTTACCTCGGCAGTTCTGTATCCTTCGGTGCCGCCGGGCTGGATGTTCCAGGCGTGAATTTCGTCTATCACACGTTCAAGCCCATGGCGGGAAAGAGTGTGAATAGGGCTTTTCAACAGTTTTTCATCTATACGGGCCTGGACCAACCGTGTTGGAAGATGCTCGGCCAGGACGGATTTTAAATGGCGTTTTGACCGGGTCTGCCGTAGTGTTTCCAGCAGCTCTCCCAGATTTCCATCCGGAAAAAGATCAATGGTCAGCCGGGCACCGGGCTGCCAGAAAGATGAGGCCTGGAGGATCACAGGACCGCTCAACCCCCGGTGGGTAAACAAAAGCTGTTCTGTAAACGAGGCAGATCCCGTGCGAACACGGGCCTTGACTGAAATTCCGGCCAGTAGTGCCAGAACCGCTTTATCCTCGGGCTGAACGGTAAAAGGCACAAGGCCGGGTCTGGGCTCTACCACAGGAATGCCGAACTGCCCGGCGACCTTGTATCCGAACGGCGTGGCCCCGGCTGCAGGCATTGATAGCCCTCCGGTGGCAATGACCAGGGATGATGCCTCTATGCTTTCCCTGGCTATACAGATCCGGAACCCCCTGGATGAAGAAGCCGGCCTCTCAATGCCGGTGATACTTATTTTGAATGCCAGGCAGACACCGGCGCTGCGGCACTCTGCCAGCAGCATATCAAGAATCTGCCCTGCACTGCCCGTGCAGAACAACCGGCCGTGTTCCCGTTCGGTGAAGCGGATCCCGTATTGCCGGACAAGGTCAATAAAATCCTGTGACCGGTACCGGCTGAGCGCAGATTTTACAAAATGCGGATTGGATGAAATATAATTTTGGGAACTGACCCGGCGGTTGGTAAAGTTGCACCTGCCGCCGCCGGACATAAGGATCTTGCGCCCGGGTTTAGGGGCGTGGTCCAGAACTATTACACGCCTCCCGCGTTTTCCGGCCTGGGCCGCGCACATCAGACCGGAGGCACCAGCCCCGATAATCACCACATCATATTCGGTTTTCATACTCTTTTTCTGCCTGCCCGTCCATCCCTTTGTCTATGCGCTCATTTTTTCCTGCAACCGGGCGACTTCCAAGCTTTCAATGTACTCATCATAGGAGATGAGGCGGTCGATGATCCGGTCGGGCGTTATCTCAATGATACGGTTGGCAATGGTGTTGATAAACTCATGGTCGTGGGAGGTGAAAAGAATCACTTCAGGAAATTCAACCAGGCTGTCATTAAGGGCGGTGATGGATTCGAGGTCCAGGTGGTTGGTGGGGTCATCCAGCATCAGGACATTGGAGTGGGACAGCATCATCCTGGACAGCATGCATCTGACCTTTTCGCCGCCGGAGAGCATATGGGTCTTTTTCAAGGCCTCTTCACCCGAGAAAAGCATCCGCCCCAAAAAAGTTCTGGCAAAGCTTTCTCCCTCGGTGGGCGGGGCAAACTGCAGCAGCCAGTGGATCAGATTAAGGTCCTTCTCAAAAAAGGCCGCATGCTCTTTGGAAAAATAGGAACGACTGGTGGTGACACCCCACCTGAAGGCACCTGCATCCGCTTGCATTTTTCCTGACAGGATATCGAAAAGTGCGGTTCTGGCAAGGCTGTTTGGGCCCACAAAGGCAATCTTATCTCCGTTATTGACCGTGAACGTAATATTATCCAGAACTTTTTCACCCTCAATGCTCTTGGAAAGGCCCTCGACCTCCAGGATAATGTTTCCGCAAGGCCTTTCAGGTTTGAAGCGTATAAATGGATATTTTCTGCTCGATACGGGCAGCTCTTCAATGGTCAGCTTATCCAGCAGCTTTTTCCGGGATGTTGCCTGTTTTGACTTGGACGCATTGGAGGAAAACCTGCGGATAAAGGATTTGAGCTCTTCGGCCTTTTCCGTCACCCGTTTATTGTCCGCTAATTTCTGCTTCAGGTTGAGCCGGCTGGCCTGGTACCAGAAATCATAATTGCCCACATACACAGAAATCTTGCTGAAATCAATATCGGCAATGTGGGTGCATACCTGGTTCATGAAATGCCGGTCGTGGGAAACCACAATCACGGTATTTTTGAACCGGAACAAAAATTCCTGGAGCCAGGCAATGGCCTGGATATCCAGGTTATTGGTGGGTTCGTCAAGGAGAAGGACATCCGGATTGCCGAACAGGGCCTGCCCCAGAAGAACCCGGACTTTCTCGCCGCCCTCAAGCTCTTTCATTTTTTTTGCGTGCAGTGCTTCGTCAAGACCCAGGTGCTTCAGGAGCACGGCCGCATCCGCTTCAGCCTCATACCCGTTCATCTCTTCAAACTCGACCTCAATTTCACCGGACCGGATGCCGTCCGCTTCGGAAAAATCAGGTTTGGCATAAAGGGCCTCCCGTTCGGCCTTAAGGCGGTGCAGCTTTTCATGCCCCATGATGACCGTCTCAATCACCCCATGGTCATCAAAAGCAAAGTGATCCTGCCGCAAAACAGCGATCCGCTCCCTGGGCCCGACGGAAACCGTTCCGGTATCCGGCTCAAGCTCACGTGCAAGAATTTTTAAAAAGGTGCTTTTTCCGGCACCGTTGGCCCCAATGAGGCCGTAACAGTTGCCGGGTTTAAACATGATGTTGACATCTTTGAACAGGACCCGCTTGCCATAGGCAAGGGAGATGTTATCTGCAAAAATCATTAATATGGTATTTCCTAAACCGGGGTTGATAAAAAATAAAAAAGCCCTGACCATTTGCAATAAATAATCAGGGCTTTTTTAAAAAAGAACC
>NZ_DDYV01000323.1:0-19627 GCF_002348205.1 Desulfobacter sp. UBA2225
AAATTATTAAATCCTTGGTCCTTATGCAATGTTATATCTTTAGGAACTTGGCTGATGTGTAAAAAAATATCGCCCCAATTATCGTTAACCTCTAAAAAACCAAAATTATTTTCTTTTATCCATCCTTTAAATTTGCCTTCCATTGAGATTCTCCCTTAATAGTTTCATAGTAACTTCAAATAATTTGTAGGCAGATTCTATCTATTCGTATTTAGGTGGAACGGTTTAGAGCAAAATTTCAAATTAATTGGAGATTAAACATCCCTGATAATGAAAAGCAAGAATAAGTTTAAATTTTTACATATAACCTAAAACTCACGCGCTACGCTTGTGTTTCGGATTCCTTTCCTGTCCGAAAAAAAGAAACAGCCATTTTTTCTGTCCTCCATTCATTCCACCCGACTGAAAAAGCCTCAAGGCCGGCAGGGCCAAGTTTTAAATTTTTTTTACAAGATACCGCGAGAATGATAAGATTTCCGGGGACAGCTTACTCAATTCAAACAAGAAAGGGTGCATTCTAAAAATTTAGATTGCCTCCTTAGTTGCTATGTCCATGAAATCACACCGTAATGAATGCGTCAAATTTTTTATAATGTTGCCCCAGCGGCCATACAGAACTTGAGCCCTCAAATATATAATGGATTTCCGGGGGACAGCTTACTTAATGCAAACAAGAAACATACTTCAGCCCGTTAATTCCCGAACATCGCGCCATTTGGTCCCAAATGGCAGGAATAGCAGCCAAAGCCTGTGCGGGTGATAATGCTGAACGGCTTGACGCCCAGGGCTGCAGACATTTCTGGAACCAGGCGGTCGAGTTTGAGCCGGGTGGTTTCCGGAGCCCTGTCGAATTCGGGGCCCAAAAGTAGTGCTCCGCTTAGCCGGGGCAGGGCAGCCGTGGGCATGTCATATATACCCTGGAAAATTCCGGGGACACCTTAGTTATTGGCAGAAATTAAAGCATTTGTTTAAATTTATACCATTACACGGATCAGTGCAGTGGCTCCGACTTTCCCTCATCACATTACACAAACAGGGAATAGACGGCGGTTCAAACGACTTTTGTAAAACATTTGGAAGCTATTTTAGACAGGCGGCTGAGGCGCAAAAAAAACTGGTCGAAAGAACAATGAGTAAGGTGTCCCCGGATTTTCGGATTTTCGGATTTTAAAGGTGTCCCCGGATTTTAAGCGGGGTAAGCCGGTCAAGGCAAAAAAGACGGGAATGGTGCGGGTAACACGGTTCCGTTCTTTTTTCCATTTAGGCTTGGCCTTGACGGGCGGGGGGCCGCAGGCCCTAAAAAGGGGGGAAATGCAAGATAAAGCCCCCCGAAAAAAGGACTCTTTTGACACAAAAAAATACTTTCATTATTTTAATTTATCGATGTTAATGAATTTTAATATTTTTTTATAACTATATATAATATAATATACTTTTAGCTTGATATAAAATTTTGCATGTCGTATTTTTGTAAGTATAAAGGTCGTATTTTTGTAAGGAGTAGAGATGCCAATTAAAAACACATTAGAAGGCAAAATAACTTACCGAGTTAAGCGTAGTAAGATTCCTGTCTTTGTGCGAGATGATTTTAAGGATATTGGCGGATATGACCAGGTTGGACGTATTTTGAGAGGGCTTGTTAGTAAAGGTGCTCTTGTGAGTCTTGGCTATGGTACATACGCCAGAGCAAGGAGATCGAGCGTTACTGGTGCCGTTGTTCCAGAAAAGCCGTTGCCAGACCTTGCAAAATCCCTTTTAAAAAAGCTTGATGTGCAGGTTGTTCCATCTTCTGCCGAAGTGGCTTATAATTCCGGTAAATCAACCCAAGTACCAACCGGGCAAGTAATCGGTGTTAAAGAGCGGATCGTAAGGCGTATTGGTTATAACGGAAGGTATGTTTCTTTTGAAAAAATCGCTTGATAGTACTATTATTCAGGATGTTGCTTTAGAATTAGGTATTGATCCCGCCTTTATTGAGAAAGATTGGTATGCGGTACAGCTCCTTGTCTTAATATCAGAGCTACAAAGTAGCAAGGATGTGAAAATTTCATTTTCAGGCGGCACCAGTCTTTCTAAGGGTTATGGCTTGATAAAGCGGTTTTCAGAAGATTTGGATTTTATCCTGACTGTACCGGACGGGAAATCCTTGTCTGGTGGGCAAAGGCGGGCTTTTCGCAAAGAAGTGGTTTCAGCAATTCAAAGTGACAAGCGCTTCGCTATCGATGAAGATAATATTTTACGTGGTGACAGCCAACGGTTTTTCAAAATTCCGATTCAGTACAACAGGGCTTTTGAAGGCTCCTTTCTTAGACCTCATCTCCAATTAGAGATGACGTTCATGGAATTAAAAAGGCCTACACTAAACCGGAGCATTCACTCAATCGTATCCGATATATATCAAGGGGAACCTGAGTTAAAGATTGATTGCGTTTCGGCCATTGAAACGGCAGGGGATAAACTCAGTGCTTTAACCTGGCGCATTTTGATCCGTGATAGGGCGTCTGAAAAAGATGATCCAACAATGATCCGTCATCTTCATGATCTTGCCGCATTAGAAGCTGTTATAAAAGATGCCGAGAGCAATTTTGTTGTATCGGCTCAAGAGTCATTGCAGCACGATCAAGAACGCAGGGGCGGAGAGCTTATAGCCGAAATGCCTATTTCTGATAGATTGGCTAAAGCGCTGAATGTTCTAAAAGAAGATCCATTATATCAAAAAGAGTATGAGCGATTTGTCGAAAGTATGTCCTATGCGCTTGAAGCTGAACGAATTAGTTTTGATGATGCAGTTTTAGCTCTTGAGCGAATCATTGGGATTTATAATCAATAACAGTAGCGCAAGGGGTAAGGGATTTCCGGGGACAGCTTACTCAATGATTTCCGGGGACAGCTTACTCAATGATTTCCGGGGACAGCTTATTTAATGCAAACAAGAAACATACTTCAGCCCGTTAATTCCCGAACATCGCGCCATTTGGTCCCAAATGGCAGGAATAGCAGCCAAAGCCTGTGCGGGTGATAATGCTGAACGGCTTGACGCCCAGGGCTGCAGACATTTCTGGAACCAGGCGGTCGAGTTTGAGCCGGGTGGTTTCCGGAGCCCTGTCGAATTCGGGGCCCAAAAGCAGTGCTCCGCTTAGTCGGGGCAGGGCAGCCGTGGGCATGTCATATATACCCTGGGTCTCTCCCTGGACATGGCAGAGGCTGCAATCTACCCGGGCAAACCGTTCCGGCTGCCAGGTGCCGAAGACATCGGCGGCAACCGGCAGAACCTTTTGACGCATATGGGCCTTGCGCTGGCTCAGGTCCATTTGTTCCCAGGTCAGCTGTTTTCCTTCTGGGTCAAGGGGGCCGACCCGTTTCGGATAGCAGCCGCAAAGCAGTGTTGCGGCCGCAGTCAGAATGAGAATAATGGTTGTGAAATATTTCTTATCCATGGTAATGCCCTCCAAAAGGATTGCCAAAATCATATCTTTATCCACGTTTTTACCGGCAGTTTGATATTCTGGGAGTACTGGATCTGCAAGGCCCTATGAAAAATCGTGCTTATGGCTTACGGCTTCCATTTTTTTCAGTGTAGATCTGTTTTTCGTTGCTGTATGTATTTCGTAACAAAATAAAGGCGTCTATGCAAGGTTGTTTTGACTTGCATTTTTAAATAGAATTGATTTGTTAAAATGTCTTGACAACTTGACATATTATCAACTATGATGCCGATATTATTAATTGAACAGCCCGCCGGATAACAAGTAAAATACAATTTCCGAACGGCTGCAAACTTAAGAGCAATACCGGCTATGCTGAATCCTGACTCCCCCATACCCTTGTATCATCAGATTTGCGAACAGCTGCAATCCCGTATCCGGGAGGGCGTTTACCCGCCCGGGCATATGATTCCGTCCGAAACGGAACTTGCAAAATCATATGGGGTGGGCCGCCCCACCGTGCGTCAGGCCATGGATATTCTGGTGCAACGGGGACTGATCCAAAGAAAGCGTGGGTCCGGAACCTTTGTAAAGGAACCTTCGCCGCAAATTGATCTGTTTTCCCTTGCCGGGACCTCCCAGGCATTTTCAACCAAGGGGGTGCCTACGCAAAAAAAAGTGATTTTACCTTTGAATAAACAAACCGTTACAGGCGATGTGGAAAATCCGTTTCACGGCAAACCCGCCTTTGCGATGTCCCGTTTGACCGTGGCCCGGGATGAACCTGTGCTGCTGGAGGATATTTTTCTGGACCCGGATCTGTTTGCGGGTATTGAGCATATGGCGCTTGGGGATAACTCCTTGTCCCGGGTGGTGTCCGAACGGTTTTATCTGGCACCTTCCGACGGCACCCAGCAGTTCCAGGTGCAACCCTTGAATGAACAACGGGCCTCTATTTTGGGCATGTCGCCTTTAGAGCCGATCCTGGTGGTCCGGCGGCTGTTAAATTTTCCCAAAGCGCCTGGTGCGATTTATTCGGTGCTGTTTTGCCGAACGGACCGGTTTGCCTTTTCCCAGACCATTAAAAATTCAGATATAAATTTATGACCCGAATCAAATTGCCAACCATTTTAAGAAAGGCAGATACATGAAACACCGCGGATATTACGGTCCCTTTGGCGGGGCATTTTTACCTGAAATCCTTGTGGCCACCTTTGATGAGCTGGATGAGCGGTTCAGGCTGGCCAAAGAAGACAAGCGTTTCTGGGAAGAATATGAAACCCTGATGGCAACTTATTCCTGCCGTCCCACGCCCTTGACCTATGCCGAAAACCTTACCCGGCACTTTGGCGGGGCAAAAATCTATATCAAACGCGAAGACCTCAACCACACAGGCGCCCATAAGGCAAACAACGTCATGGGGCAGGGGCTTTTAGTCAAAAAGATGGGTAAAAAACGGGTGATTGCGGAAACAGGCGCAGGCCAGCACGGTGTGGCCACGGCCACCATGGCGGCCAAGTTCGGATTTGACTGCACCATCTACATGGGTGAGGTGGATGTACTGCGCCAGCGGCCCAATGTGTTCTGGATGGAGCAGCTCGGCGCCACCGTGGTGCCGGTCACCGACGGCACCCGGATTCTCAAAGATGCCATCAACGAGGCATTCAGGGACTGGGTCACCAACATGGACACCACCCACTATGTATTGGGAACCGCCTGCGGACCCCATCCCTTTCCTGAAATGGTCTCCTGGTTCCAGTCCATTATTGGAAAGGAAGCCCGTATCCAGATCATGAAAGCCGAAGGCAGGCTGCCGTCCAAGGTCTTTGCCTGTGTGGGCGGCGGCTCCAATGCCATGGGGCTTTTCCAGGGATTCATGGATGATCCGGTTGAACTTGTGGGCGTTGAAGCCGGGGGTGAAGGTATTGCGTCGGGTCGTCATGCATCGCGGCTTTGTTCCGAAGATGCCAGCCCCGGCATTGCCCAGGGTTATAAAACCTATTTTTTGCAGAACAGTGACGGCCAGATGAAAGAGACCCACTCCATCTCCGCAGGTCTCGACTATGTCGGTGTCTCCCCCATTCTTGCCAATATGCGAGATGAGAAAAAAGCCCGGTTTGAATATGCCACGGACACCGAGGTGGTGGACGCCCTTAAGCTGACCATGCGGCTGGAAGGCATTATCCCGGCCCTGGAGTCATCCCACGCCTTTGCAGGCGCCTTTAAGGAAGTTGCAAACATGTCAACGGATGATATCATCATCATCAACCAGTCCGGCCGGNNGGCCGGGGGGATAAAGACATCTTCACCGTGGCCGATGCCATTGGCGATCCCAAATGGAAAGAATTTATCTGTTCCAAAGCAGGAGAATATCAAAATGAGTGATACAACTACTTCGGCACCTGCCCCCGCCTTTCTGGAAACCTATATCCGGGAACAGCGAAAGAAAAAAGATATTTTGTTGATGACCCATATTGTCATGGGCTACCCTTCCTTTGAGGCCTCATTTGAAATTGTCCGGCAGATGGTGGACGCCGGTGTGGACCTGATGGAGCTGCAGATCCCGTTTTCAGAACCCATGGCAGACGGGCCGGTGATCCTCAAGGCCAACCAGGCCGCTCTTGACCGTGGCGCCACAGTGGAAAAATGTTTTGCGTTTGCCCAAAAGGTGTCGGACAGTTTTGACATTCCGTTTTTGTTCATGACCTATGGCAACATTCTCTTTAAATACGGGATGGATGCCTTTGCCTCCCGCATGTCGGAAATTGGAATAAAAGGCGCCATTGTCCCGGATTTTCCGCCGGAGGAGGCAGGTGATTATCTGTCTGCCATGAACAAATATGATCTCTCCCCGGTGTTTATCTTTTCTCCGGAAACCTCGGATCAGCGTATGCAGATGATCAATACCCATGCCACAGGCTTTATTTACTGCCTGGCAAGAAAAGGGGTTACCGGAAAAGAGACTCAGTTCTCGTCAGAAATGGGAAGCTACCTTGACCGGTGCAGGCAATTCACCCGGCTGCCCACGGCCGTGGGCTTCGGGGTAAAAGAAAAGGCCGACGTTGATTTTCTTGTGGGCAAAGCAGACATTGCCGTGGTGGGTTCCCAGACCATCCGGGAGGTGGAGCAAAAAGGGGTAGATGCCACTGGCCCGTTTATTCGCAGTCTGACAGAATAAGGCTTTTATATTTCCATTTGGTTAAAATACCATTGCGCCTTGATTCCTGATTCGGTTTTGGGTTTTATGATACAAATAAAGTGTTTGATCTGGTATAAGAATAAAAAATCTAAAATCCTTAGAGGAAACGCACCATGAATGTGGATGGAAAACAGATGCGGCCCATCTGGTTTGATAATGAGTCAAAAACTGTTCGGGTTATAGACCAGAGACGCCTGCCCCATGAGCTGATTGTCCAAGACCTGACAAGCAATGATCAGGTCATCCATGCCATCAAGGAGATGTATGTCAGAGGTGCCCCGTTGATCGGTGCCACAGGGGCGTTGGGTGTCTATGTCATTCTGGTGCAGAAGGGCAACCAGGGTGCGGATGATGCATGGTTTAAGCGTGAGTGCGCACGTCTTCGAGATGCCCGGCCCACCGCCACCAATCTGGCCTGGGGCGTGGACCGGGTCATGGAGAAAGCCCTCAACGCGTCCGAATATGGCGCCCGGGTGGCAGCCGCGTTGAAAGAAGCCCTGGTCGTTGTGGAAGAAGAGGCTGTAAACTGCCGGAAGATCGGTGAATTCGGTCTGTCCATCATCAAAGAGATTGCTGAAAAGAAAAACGGTGAGCCCGTAAACATCCTGACCCACTGCAATGCCGGTTGGCTTGCCTGCATCGAGTACGGTACGGCCACAGCACCCATGTACACCGCTTTTGATGCAGGCATTGACATTCATGTCTGGGTGGATGAGACGCGGCCCCTGAACCAGGGCTCGCGCCTGACCGCCTGGGAGCTTGGCAAACACGGTATCCGTCATACCGTGATCACGGATAATGCCGGAGGCCATCTCATGCAGCACGGCATGGTGGATCTGGTCATTGTCGGCACGGACCGCACCACCCGGGCCGGTGATGTGGCCAATAAAATCGGCACCTACCTCAAGGCACTGGCTGCCCGGGACAACAATGTGCCCTTCTATGTAGCGCTTCCATCATCCACCTTTGACTGGACCATCACTGACGGTGTAAAAGATATTCCCATTGAAGAGCGGGACCCGGACGAGATTAAATACGTTCAAGGGTTTTACGATGGAAAAATTTCATCTGTTCTGGTGCCGCCGGAAAGCAGTCCGGCGGCCAACCACGCATTTGATGTGACCCCGGCCCGTCTTGTGACCGGATTCATCACCGAACGCGGCATTTGCGGTGCCGGTGAAGAACAGATTATGGCATTGTTCCCAGACAAAAAAGCAGATAAAAAAATCGGATAAAAGAACAGGGTGCGCGTGAAGACGCAGCCCGAAAAAAGGATTTTGGAAATCAGTCTATGACAACACCCCTCACAGACCTGGAAAAAAAAGTAATTTCACTGTTGCAGACCGACATCCCGGTCTGCAAACGCCCCTATCTTGAAATGGCAGAACAGATCGGGATTTCAGAAGAAAAATTTCTTAAAGTGCTGTCCAGTCTCCATGACAGAAATATGATCCGGCGTTTTGGTGCCACGCTTAAACATCAGAAGTCGGGATTCAAGGCCAATGCCATGGTGGCCTGGAAAGTGCCTGAAGAGCGGGTGGAAGAGGTGGGAAAAATCATGGCCTCCTTCCGTGAGATCACCCATTGCTACCGGAGGAATCCTGCGCCCGGGTGGGATAGGAACCTGTACACCATGGTTCACGGGGCAACCGAGGAGGAATGCTTTGCCATTGTGGCAAAGGTCTCAGAAGCCACGGGTGAAAAGGATTATACCCTGCTATTTTCCCGCCGGGAGCTGAAAAAAACATCCATGCAGTATTTTGAAAGCTGATCCGCCTCACATTCTTTGCGTCAATCCCTGGGTCCACGATTTTGCCGCTTTTGATTTCTGGGCCCGGCCCTTGGGTCTTTTTACCATTGCCGCCATCCTGCGCCAGAACCGCGTGCGGGTTTCATTTCTGGACTGCATGAATCGGTTTCACCCCCGGAAAACAAAACCTGTCAAGGTGTATTGGGACGGCAGAGGCCCCTTTGACAAAACCCAGATTCCTTTACCCCGGGCGCTTGACGCCGATCTGGGCCATGTCAGTAAAAAATTCACCCGGTACGGGGCGTTAAAAGAGTGGATTGAGCAGGATCTTCTGGCCATGGATCGGCCCGACCTGATCCTGGTTACCTCGCTTATGACCTATTGGGCCACGGGTGTGGCTGAAACCATTGCCCTGCTCAAAAAGATTCTTCCCGACGTGCCCGTGGTGTTGGGCGGTATTTATGCGAGTCTTTGTGAAACCCATGCCCGAAAATATTCCGGGGCAGACCAGGTCATTACCGGCCCGGCCGAACCCGTCCTGGCAGATCTGGTTGAAACGTACACCGGGTTTACCCTCAATGAGATGCCCGACCCGGCAGACCTTGACACCACCCCCTTTGCAGCCCTGGATCTCCAGGACGCCATTGCCTATGCGCCAATTCTGACCTCCCGGGGGTGTCCCTTTTCCTGTGAATACTGCGCCTCTTCCTTTCTTGAACCCCGCTTGCGGCGGCGCTCCCCTGAAAATGTCTTTCAGGAGCTGTGTCACTGGCATAACAATTTTCAGGTGAAAAATTTTGCCTTTTACGATGATGCGCTGCTAATTAATCCGGAACGATATGCGTTTCCCCTGCTTGAACGCATTATTGATGAAAAAATGGACATCTTTTTTCACACCCCCAATGCCCTGCATATAAAAGAGATCTCGGCAAAAGCAGCGGATCTGATGTTCAAAGCAGGATTTAAGACCATCCGCCTGGGGCTTGAAACCGCAGATTTTTCAAGCCATCGCCACGACATTAAGGTGAAACGGAATGAATTTTTTACGGCCGTGGATCACCTGCGCACATCCGGATTTGCAAAGGATCAGCTGGGCGCCTACCTTCTATGCGGACTGCCCGACCAGAATCTTGATGAGGTGGAAGCGTCCGTCAACTTGGTGAAAGGCCTGGGGCTAACCCCGGTTCTCGCCTATTACACCCCCATCCCTCACACCCCCATGTGGGCGGATGCCGTAAAAAATGCCCGTTTTGATATCACGGCCCATCCGGCGCTGACCAACAACAGCTTGTTTCCCTGTGTGCGCTCGCAACAGGATCTGGATCGAATTTCTCAATTGAAAAAGATAGTGAAATAACGTATATCCCATTAATTATAAAATATAATTTAATTGAATAAAATTATGATAGTATTTGATTTGGAATGCATTAACGGGCACGTTTTTGAAGGCTGGTTTGACGACCGGGACGATCTTAGCCGGCAGCAGGAGCAGGGCCTTCTGCAATGCCCCGTGTGTGACAGTTTCTCAGTAAGCCCCAAGCTGTCTGCCGTGGCCATACGAAGATCGGCCGCCCCAGTTTCCGGCGGTTCAGGCCAGGAGATGGCTTCCCAGGCCCAACTGGACGCCATGGCCGAATTTGCCGAAAGGATGACCCAGTACGTTGAAAACAACTATGAAAATGTAGGCTCATCCTTTGCAAAAGAAGCCTTGGAAATGCATTACGGGGTCAAAGAGTTCAAACAGATCCGGGGCACCACCACCAAGGAAGAGGAAAAAACCCTGGAAAAAGAAGGGGTCCCGGTTTTTAAACTTCCAACCTTTAACACAGACAACGAAGACCTCAATTAATTCGCCTGTTTCCTGCGCCCTGCCCAATATAATAATAAAAGGAGCCTGACATGAAAAGGTTTGTCCAGTTTTTTGTTGTTATTTCAGTCATCATCATCATCTCCTGCGGATCGGGTTGGGCCAAAACGCGGCTCCCCGTGTTTGTCAGCATCGTGCCCCAGCAATATTTTGTGCAACAAATTGGCCAAGATAAAGTAGACGTTGCCGTGATGGTCCAACCCGGGGCAAGCCCGGCCACATATGAGCCAAAACCGGCACAGATGGCCAAACTATCCAAAACCCGCCTCTATTTCTCCATTGGCGTGCCCTTTGAAACATTCTGGTTGGACAAAATTGCATCCGCCAATCCGGATATGACCATTGTGCATACGGATAAAGACATAGAAAAACAGTCCATGGGTGTCCACCATCACGGGGGGGAAGAGCAGGCAGATCAAGATGATGACAAAGCCCGGACGGAAAAGTACCGTGACCACAAAAATGATCATGGCCATGCCGGACTGGACCCGCATATCTGGCTCTCTCCCAGGCTGGTCATGATCCAGGCCAAACACATCCTTGGCGCCCTTGCCGCCGCAGACCCTGAAAATATGGATTTTTACACGGCCAATTATAATACCTTTGTTAAGGAGATTGATGCCCTTGATCAGCATTTGATCGAGATGCTAAAGGACAATGCCGGCATGCAGTTTATGGTTTTTCATCCGTCATGGGGTTATTTTGCCAGGGATTACAAGCTGAAAATGATCCCCATTGAAATAGAAGGTAAGAACCCTAAGCCGGCAAAGCTCCAGGCTCTGATCCGGCATGCCAGAGACGAAGCCATCAACGTGATTTTTGTCCAGCCCCAGTTTTCAACCAAAAGTGCAGACCTTGTGGCCAAGGAGATCAACGGACAGGTTATACCAGCTGATCCCCTGGCGTTGGATTGGCTGGATAATATGAAAAAAGTGGCTGAACAGTTCAAGGAGGTCCTGAAATAATCGCGATTCTAGAAAAAGCCCTGGTTACGGTTGAAGATGTGGATTTTTCCTACAATGGAGAAACTGTTCTTTCCGGAATCAATCTGACCATCCGGGAACATGATTTTATAGCCTTTATCGGCCCCAACGGCGGAGGGAAATCGACTCTGATTCGTCTGATCCTGGGTCTGATCAAGCCGGATAAGGGTAAAATCCGAGTGCTGGGGGAGCGTCCCGGCAGGCATACTCAGGCCCTGGGATATGTGCCCCAGAACGTCCATATCAACAACCATTTCCCCATTACCTCCCTGGATGTGGTGCTCATGGGATGCCTGGGTACGGGGGGGCATTTCGGGCAGTCCAGACGGACCCGGAAAGAGTGTGAGAAAGAGGGGTTGGCCACGCTGGAGCGCATGGGTATGGCCGAACATGCCCGCAAAAAGATTGGGGAACTTTCCGGAGGACAGCGCCAGCGGGTGTTCATTGCCCGGTCTCTGATGACCCGGCCGCGTCTGTTGCTTCTGGACGAACCCACGGCAAGCATAGACTCAAAAGGGCAGAGGGATTTTTTAAACCTGCTTGAAGCCCTGAATAAGGATGTGGCCATTGTGGTGGTCACCCATGATCTGTTTTCCGTGTCCAGTTATGTCAAATCCGTGGCCTGCGTGAACCATGGCCTGCATTATCATTCCGAGGAGGAGATTAAAGGACAGATGCTTGAAACCATGTATGCCTGCTCGGTGGAAGATGTGTGCCGAGTACAGGTGTTGACCCAGGTCCTGCCCGGGGTAGGGCATAAGCACGCAGGAGGAGCCGATGGAAATTCTTAAGTACGAGTTCATGCGTCATGCCTTGGCCGCAGGACTGCTGACCAGCGTCATCTGTGGCATCATGGGCACGCTGGTGGTGGTGAACCGCATTGTGTTCTTATCCGGGGGCATTGCCCACGCCGCCTATGGGGGGATCGGCATGGCATTTTATTTCAACTGGCCGGTGATCCCTTCCACCATGGGGTTTTCCCTGGGCGCCTCCCTTGTCATGGCAGCAGTTACCCTGAACAACAGGCAACGGGCGGATACCGTCATTGGCGTGATATGGGCTGTGGGCATGGCATTCGGCATTATTCTGGTGGATCTGACCCCAGGGTATAATGTGGATCTGATGAGCTATCTTTTCGGCAGTATTCTTACTGTGCCCGGATCAGATTTGGTCATCATGGGTATCATCGGCACCCTGATTCTTGTTCTGGTTGTCTTTTTCTACAAGGAGCTTATGGCGGTTTCGTATGACGAGGAATTTGCGGGCCTGAGGGGGCTTCCGGTCCACGGGATCTACTTTTCCCTGATCGCCATGCTCGGACTCACCGTGGTCATGGTGATCCAGGTGGTCGGGCTGATTATGGTGATTGCGCTGCTCACTATCCCTCCGTTCATGGTGGAAAAATATGCCCGCTCCCTGGGGGCAATGATGGCCGGTTCAAGTTTGCTGGGCGCCTGTTTCACCATGGTGGGGCTCTATTTGTCCTACCGGTTTGACCTGACCTCGGGGGCTGCCATCATCATGGTGGCCGGCACCGTATTCCTGGTCACCCTGGGTTTTGAAAAACTCCGGGACTTTATACCCAGAACGGTTCGGGAAAACCGGCTTTAGGCCGGTTACCCTGTCTCCCCAGATTATTTTATATTTCAAAAAAACACGGACCTGCCGTCCGGATGTGTCCGGCTGATCCAAAAGACCGGATCAGCCGGATCATGCGGTTATTTCATTTTGGATATTTTGGTTCCCTGGATTCCCATTCCGCCCATCAGCCCTTTCTGGCCGAAAAAGAACGCATAGATTTCTGACTTTAGCGTGGTGGTTGAAAAATTTTTGCCCGCACCTTCATCGACAATAACGATGGAAGGACCGATACCCAGCTCCCAGCCTTTGGTGGTTTTCAGCCAGTCCAGTGCCTCCTGGGTCATAAAGAACATGGCATATGCATATTTCTGCAAACCCGCCTGCAGGCCGTAGGAAGCCTGCACTGTGCTGTACCGGCCGATCTGTTTTCCGTCGACTATGAGGACCCCTTCACCGTAGTGTCCACCCACGATAAATCCCCCTTTGGTGATCTGGGGGAAAACAAGAACCCCTTTGGCGGCTTTTCCCAGGGTTTTGGCGGAATCTGACTGGGAATACAACGCCTCCAGTGCAGCCGCTGCATCCGTGTCAATGCCCTTGTCTCCGGCCGCAGAGGAAGCAGTCGGCGCCATCATGGTGACGGCCGCAAGGGCAAGCACCCACAGAAAAACAGGTAGTCTGTATCCAAGATATTTCATGGTGATCTCCTTTTCAGATATTTTTGAGATATTACTGGTTGGTTGTTTTGATCAGGGGAATATCAGCAGCCAGCTGGTACATCAGTGCTGCATTGATTTTGTTTTCAATTTGGTAGAACCGAACCACCTTGACATCGGGCAGAACCTTCCGGAAATCAGGCAGATATACCTGGCGGAGGGTCATACCGATGGATTCAATGGCCAGCATTTCATCCAGAAGCATTCTCGCCTTGTCTTCGGTCATGTCTGCATAGGCCTTGGCATAGGAATCAATCAGGCGCAGGGTCCTGGCCCGGAGCAGAAATAGTTCAATCTGGTACTGCTCATACACCGGCCAGAACGCTTTGGCTTCCGCTTCGGTCATCTGCATGTTTTCTGCGACCAGAAGCCGTTTGTCCGCCTGTAATTTTTCAATCACAAACTGCATGGTCTCAGCGGGCTTTTCTTCGGCTGCCGCCGGAAAAATCCATACCGTCATGGCGAGCATCATGACAAGCAACAGGGTAATTTTTCGTTTCATCATCGATTTCCTTTCTTTTTTTAATGTTGGTAATCATTGTGGGTGAATCGTAAATCATATCTGTCATAATTATAAAGGCTCATGTTGCGTTTCAGAGAGAGAGAGAGAGAGAGAGAGAGAGAGAGAGTCCGAACTGCATCAATTACGGGCGAAAGTTGCAGTCCGAATGGCAGCAAATTCAAAAAAGGTGAATTTTACGATATTGCCAATATTTATATATAAAATATACAAAGGACAAACGCAATACTCTGCATACAGCAATTCTAAATTTGAGTTTTTTTTTAGACCAAGAAAAATATAAGGAGATAGCCATGACCAAGAGATCAAAAAATAGCACATTAACCTATCGGCATCCGCCACAGGCTTCTGGGTCTTTCCCATGTTCACGGGATTCAACTATGGCGGGGTGCTGGTGGTTTATGTGTCCAGTGCGGCCCGAACCTGGCGCAGTGACCATTCGCAATGGGTCCGGCTCTTTCCTTTGCCCAGTCGGCTTCTGGCTCGTTTCACCGCATCTGCCACGCCCGCGTCGATCTCTTCCTGAACGGCCCCATCTTTTACCCATCCTACTGCCATGTCTTACTCCTGTGTCTATTTTTTTCATGCCCGCAGAATATAGTGATCTTTTTTCACCGGGATTAGTCTTTGAGTGCGGATGTGCTTTCCAGATGGGCCAGAAGAATCCGCCGGACCTCTTCAATGACCAGCGGATGGCTCTGGCTGGAGTGACCCGTGCGGACGATAAATTCCGACTGCGCGTAGTCGACATGCGCACTGGTGTATTTGACGACCCCATCCTCACCGTCCGGCGGTGTCTCATCCCCTTTGATGCTGATAATGGAATGGCCGGTGATCCCGGTGGCCAGCGGGATGTCTGCCAGGGCCAGCAATCCTGGACTTTCCGGTGACATACCGTCCAGGCTGGTAATCATTTTTTTGTTCTCAAATCCGGGTATATTCGTTTCTCCTGCAAAAGCCAGAAACTGGAGGGATGTTTTCAACACCTCCTGGGGAAGGGTCACAAGGCGCTGCACCAGGTTCCGGACCCAGTTGTTGGCCAGATAACTTCCCCGGTGCGGGGTTGAGATAAAGACGACCCGCTTGACAAACGGCAGCGGTGAATAGATCATGTATTTTTCGACCATGCCCCTTTTTTCAGGCGTCATCTCCAGTTCATCCGGCTTCTTCCCGGTGGCCGCCTTGACCAGGAGGTCACCGGTTTCCACGGCCGTCAATTTGGTCAGCAGCCCCCCCTGGCTATGACCCACCACCACCATTTTTTGTAAGGCGGCATTCCGGCCCTGGGGATCAAGGTCCTGTACCCTCTCAGACAGCTTTTCGCGCAGATCTACGGCCGACAGAACCAGCTGTTTGCTGCTGTCATAGACATAATACCAGAACTGATAGTTTTTCCACAGAACCGGATCCGACCGGAGCGTATTGAACATCTCAGCCCACCAGACCGGACTGCTGAATGTGCCGTGGACAAACACCACCGGGATCCGGTCCGGACTGTAGGGCTGGGTGGGGAAAACACCGCTTTGGATCACGGGGCCCTTCAAAAACTGCAGCCTGCCCATATCCCATAAAAAATTCTGGTTCAAGGAGTAGGCCAGCTGTGAGGAAAGGTCATTTTCCAGCGGGATGTTTTTTCCGCGGACTTTGGTGACCCTTTTTTCATAGGAGGAGTGGAGTTCAACGCTGGCCTGCCCCCCCCCTGTCTGAGGTTTCGGATATCTCCGTCCACCCGCATGAACAGGGTCCCGGGGGTGGCTTTGGCAAACTGCATGCCGGGCAATTTTTTTTCCACCGCGACAAACGGGGCCCCGAGTCCGGGTCTGCGGTCCCGGACACTGAGCCCGTGAACCAGCAGGGTGTCCGATGGAACAAGGGTTTCCAGCGTATCCATGTCATAGAAAGACCGGTCCTGGTCCAGCGCAACCAACAAGGTGCCTACCGGAAGAGGGATCCGGGTCTTTCTGACCGGCAGGGCCTGTTCCCGGTCGAGCAAAGACTGGGCCAAGGCAGTGTTGTAAAAATCGCTGGCTGTCCGGAACCGCCGGTCATACGGATCTGGAAATGCCCCCCCCCGTTCTCCCAGCAGATAGAAATAGGCATAGACCGCCGAAGCCAGATAATAGTTCTTTGCCTGCAGGGCCGTGTCCGAACCCGACGTATTACTTGTGTGTACCTTGCCGGCACTCAGATAGGATAATTCAGACAGGGCATACAAAAGGTCCCGGCGGTCATCTTCACAGGCGATTTCATGAAGTGTTTCAATGGCTACGGCAGGATCTTTGTCAAACTGTTTCTCAAGATCAAAGCGGTGCAGCACCGATCGGGTCGCGTCACTGTAAACATCTTTTTTGATGGCATTGGTGTTGATCTGCTCGTAGGTGCGTTTGATTCCCACCTGACGGGTGCCGATGGGCGTGGCACACCCGGCCAGAAAAACCATGAGCAGTATCGTGAGAACCGGAATGAACCAGGTTCTGTGCTGTAAAAAAATCGGGCCGTGCGCCCGAACATCGTGCTGAAGTTTCATTGATCTGACGTCTCCTTTTTCATCCTGACTGTTCCCCCATGATTCATGCCGGGAAGTCCCTGCCGGATTTTTTTTGAAAATGCCGGGTCCCGGTCCGCTGCCATGGCTGTCTGGTTGATGATGCTGTTTTGTTTCAATTCGGTAAAGGGAAGTGAGGTGTCCACCATATTTTTTTCATACATCAGTTGGTCCCCATATCCGTTGGCCAGTATCCGCCAGTCCCATTTGACCCGGTTGGGATAGGGCCGGGTATGCCCCCGGATTTCCGTGGTGCAGTTGCCGGTCAGGGCATTATACCATTCCGGCGTATCAACCAGCCGGTTGATGTAATTGACATAATCCAGAAACACCTGCTCAAGGACCGCCGGGGAAACATTCTGAAGCCGGTACAGATACACGGTCTCTCCCTGCCGGAAGTTGGTTCTCAACCGGATCAGATCCCGTTCATCCGCCACCACGTAAAAACGCTCATACTGCCTGAAAAACCCCTTGATCGTTGAGTAGGCCTCCCCTTTTTCCTTGCGGGTCTCAATGGAAACACACAGATACGACCCATCGTCAAAACCGAAGCTGACCATGGTATGTACGATGTGTTGAAGGCCCCAGTCGCACATGATAAGATCAAAACTTCTGAGGCCGGAAAGAGCAAAGGACCTGTCATAATACTGGACGGTGTAGTCGGTCTCGGTCTGGTAATCAAAATTGCGGATGTTGTGAATGGTGATGTCATCCCCGTTCACCGTGGCATATGGCAGCACGGCACAATCAGGTTGCCAGTCGCGGTGATTGGACGGCGCCATGGAAAGCCACCGCCCAAGGACAACGGCAAACATGACCCAGAAAATTACGGCTCCCTTCAGCCACGGCCGCACCAGCAGAAGGACTGCCACTGAAGATACGGCAAACAGACCGGCCCCGCCGTATCGCAGCGGGATCGGCAGATAGGAAAAATAGATGGCCAGAACACCCCAAACCATCAGGGAAATCTGTAATAACGCCAGAAAAATGACACCTAAAGCCCTCATTTGACGGTATATCCTTTTGACTCCAGGCATGCCCCGTAAGCACGGTTGAAATTGGACATATTCTGTTCGTAGGCCGCCTGCTGCTGGGCCTGTTGCTGCTCCTGGCTCTGTCCCTCTTTGGGGTAAATGATCAGATCCTGGGCAAAGGAACTGCCACTGAACACCAATCCCGTCATCCAGATCAGGGCGATGCCTACCGCTGTTTTCCATTTTTTGCTCATCACATCTCTCCTTCAATCTATGAAAAAAATTTTGATGTTATCCCCAGCCTGATAATCCTTTTGGGGGGTCCATACTTTGACCTCTGGACTGCCTCTGGTTCGAATTATTCAAACAATTTATTCACTGCAGCCGCAACCTTTGCCTCATCTGCCGGGTGGGGGATGGTGATCTGGTCGCCATTGGGGTTTTGGCTATTGTAGGCAATCGCAACCTCCCTTGCGTTGGGATTGCCGGCCCAGTTCCTTCGGGCCACCCCGCCCATGACATCCCAGAGCATGGCGGATTTGATGATTGAATCCACGCGTTCGCTGCCGTCCAGTACCAGGCCGAATCCGCCGTTCACGGCCTTGCCGATGCCGGTGCCCCCGCCGTTATGCAGTGCCACCATGCTCATGCCCCTGGCTGCATTGCCGGCAAAGCAGTGGGTGGCCATGTCGGCGCACACATTTGAACCGTCATGGATATTGGCGGTTTCCCTGAACGGGGAATCCGTGCCGCCGGGATCATGATGGTCCCGGCCCAGCATGATGGGGGCGCAGACTTCACCGGTTCGGACCATTTTATTGAATTTCAGGGCAATGGATACCCTGCCTGCTGCATCCTGGTATAAAATCCGGGCCTGGGAGCCTACCACCAGTCTGTTTTGTTTGGCATCCCTGATCCACACGTAATTGTCCCGGTCATAGGACCGGCGGTTCGGATCAATGCAGGACATGGCCGCTGCATCGGTTTTATCCAGATCTTCGGGCTTGCCGGAAAGGCATACCCAGCGGAAGGGGCCGTACCCGTAATCGAAAATCGGCCCCATGATATCTTCAAAATAGGAGGGATAGACAAATCCGTCCTTGGCATCCACACCGTTTTTGGACACCTGGGTAACACCGGCATCAAACACCGCTTTTAAAAAGGCATTGCCATAGTCAAAGAAATAGGTGCCCTTGGCCGTGAGTTTCTGGATCAGTTCATAATGCCGTTTCAGGCTTTCATTCACAAGGCGTTTGAACCGGGTTCTGTCGCTGGCCAAAAGTTGGGTGCGTTCTTCGAACGTCAGGCCCACCGGACAATACCCGCCGTCATACACCAGATGACATGAGGTCTGATCCGACAACAGATCCACGTTCAACTCTTTTTTGATCAAAAAATCAAGCAGGTCCACGATGTTGCCGTGAAACGCAATGGATGTGTTCTCCTTTGCTTTTACAGCGGCCTTGGCTGTCCGGTAAACCGTTTCCAGGTCATCGGAAACCACATCCACCCAGCCCTGCTCATGCCGGGTTAACACCCTGGAGGAATCCACCTCTGCGATGATGGAGGCCGCCCCTGCAATTTTCGCCGCCTTGGGCTGGGCCCCGCTCATGCCGCCAAGACCGGATGACATAAAGAGCAGTCCTGCCAGATTCCCGTCCGCCGGAACCCCGCACATCTGCCGCCCGGCATTGAGAAGTGTGTTGTAGGTGCCGTGGACAATCCCCTGGGGGCCGATGTACATCCAGCCGCCGGCCGTCATCTGGCCGTAGGAGGAGACCCCCATCTGCACGGCAATCTCCCAGTCCTCCGGGTTGTCGTAAAGCCCCACCAGAAGCCCGTTGGTGATGATAACTCTGGGGTTGTCCGGTGCCGAGGCAAAGAGCCCCAGCGGGTGCCCGGACTGCATCACCAGGGTCTGGTGGTCGGTGAGCGCCGCAAGGTAGCGTTTGATCAGCTGATACTGCATCCAGTTCTGGCACACCGCGTCGGTCTCCCCGTAGGTCACCAGTTCATAAGGATACAACGCCACATCAAAATCAAGGTTGTTGTCGATCATCACCTGGA
>NZ_DDYV01000339.1:0-5810 GCF_002348205.1 Desulfobacter sp. UBA2225
TGGCCTTGAATGCCGCCATCGAAGCGGCCCGTGCCGGGGAGCACGGCAAGGGGTTTGCCGTGGTGGCAGATGCGGTCAGAAAGCTTGCCGAACGCAGCCAGGCTGCAGCCAGTGAAATTAGCAATTTGTCAACGTCCAGTGTTGAAATCGCTGAAAATGCCGGTAAAATGCTCAACAAAATCGTTCCGGATATCCGCAAGACATCAGAACTGGTTCAGGAGATCAACGCGGCTTCTGCGGAACAAAACACAGGTGCAGACCAGATAAACCTGGCCCTCCAG
The DNA here is from genome assembly GCF_002348205.1 of Desulfobacter sp. UBA2225. NCBI lineage: Bacteria > Pseudomonadati > Thermodesulfobacteriota > Desulfobacteria > Desulfobacterales > Desulfobacteraceae > Desulfobacter > Desulfobacter sp. UBA2225. The sequence continues at coordinate 282 of NZ_DDYV01000339.1, forward strand.
CAACTGGATCAAATTATCCAGCAAAACGCCAGTTCTGCTGAAGAGATGTCCTCAACCGCCGAAGAGCTATCGGCCCAGGCAGGACAACTCCAACAGGCAATCTCCCACTTCAGGATTGAAAAAATGAAAATCCGGGAGCAGAACCCGCAACAGGAAAACCCCATATCTAAGAAAGACCGAACAACCGACAGCCGTGAGAAGCGTGACTCAACTACCAAGGTCATTACCAACAGACCGGAGACTCTGGGCCAAATCCAGGGCGTTGTGCTGGACATGGGGGAGGATTCACTGGATGATGATTTTGAAAAATATTAGAGAACATTAGAGTCAGGCTTCCATCTAATTGCTTGACTCTTTTGGAAAACCGATTAATATAATCCAAGTCCATCCAATCTAAACTAAAGAAAAGGCTGAAATTTTGACTTGTACCAAATCCACACTCATCGAAAAAATTTCAAATATATTTGACCAAAACCCGTCTCAGTCCAAAGAAGTACTTGAAGCCCTGATTGAAATCATAAAATCCACCCTGGCTTCGGGTGAAGATATTATGGTTTCCGGATTCGGAAAATTCCAGGTAATCGAAAAATCGCCGAGAAAGGGAAGGAACCCGGCCACAGGAGATGCCATGATTCTTGAAAAAAGACGGGTTGTCACGTTCAAATGTGCGGGAAAACTTAAGAACAAAATCAATGAAAACGTTCTGTAAAAACAAGTCGCATCGGCTATACGTTTACCTCTTTTGAGAGCAAAACCTGAAGCGCGGTCTGGCGGCGGCTGATATCCTGGTTTCCTACGGCCATGCCTAAAGCTCTTCGGGTCCCTACAAACACAGCCAGTTTTCTGGCACGGGTGATTCCTGTGTAAATCAGGTTGCGGAAGAGCATTTTAAAATGCTGGGTCAATAGCGGAATGATGACCACTTCAAATTCACTTCCCTGGGATTTATGAATGGTAATGGCATAAGCCAGGTCAAGTTCCAGGATGTCTGTCTGCTGGTAGTCCACCAGCCGGTTATCCGGTAGAAACCGGACAGTACAGCTAATATCCATGGTGTTGATCCGGTCAATGATGCCGATGTCTCCGTTAAATACCCCCAAATCATAGTTATTCTTTCTATGGATCACCCGATCCCCGGTTCTGAATACCCGCTGGCCCACGGTGAGTTGGGCCTTACCCGGTCCCATGGGATTATGGATATCCTGGATTTCACGATTTAGAGAAAGGGTGCCGAGACTGCCCCGGGTCATGGGGGAAAGGATCTGGATTTCCGTATCTTTTCCCAGGTATTTGGGAATCCACTCCAGATATAATTTTTTCACCGCATCCAAAGCAGACAGACCATAATGCAAAGAGGACCATGGGTGGACCTTTCCCACCACTTCCATAAGCTCTTCAACGCGATTTTCAGTGCCTGCCAGACGGACCAAATCCACATGGGCAAATTTCTTAGGTATGGCAATTTCAGTCTCCCAGGGTGAACACGACTCGGCAACCCTGAATTCATACAAATCACCATGATCATTGTCCGGGGCATCAGCCGGGGCGCAACCCTCTTGAACGGAACCGCTGTTTGATGTTTGCGGATCAACATCATGCATATACAAACGTTTAACCCGGCTGATAAAGGCAATCTGTTCTTTGGTGGCTTCATCGGAATCAATGAACAGGCAATCGGTGCCGTCCTGCCAGATGGAGGGATACTTAAATGGACTTTTTATCCATGGCATCCGGCCCCTGTTGATTTGGTGTGCAAATTTAATGATCATGGAAGACTGGGCCTGGCGAAACACCTGGGTAAGCCGGAAACAGGGCACTGCCTGTGAAGCAATAATATCCTTAAGCACATTTCCCGCCCCCACCGAAGGCAACTGGTCGCAGTCGCCGATAAATACCACCTGGCTCAGCTTTGGTACGGCTTTGAGCAAGGAGGCGGTCAGATTGATATCCAGCATGGAGCACTCGTCCACCACCAGAAAGTCTGTCTTTATAGGGGAGCTTTCATTTCGTTTAAATCCCCCGGCTTTCCAGCCCAAAAGCCGGTGAATGGTTTTTGCCGGTTTTCCTATCACCTCGCTCATACGCTGGGCAGCCCGGCCCGTGGGCGCGGCCAGCATCACCTTCAGACCCATGGCCTCCAGCAGGCGGACCATCACCCGTGTGGCAGTAGTCTTACCGCATCCGGGCCCACCGGTCAGAACGGAAAACTGCTGCTGTACCACCCCCTTGACCGCTGTGGTCTGCTCAACCGAAAGCTGCATCTGACAGCGTTGACAGTACAGCGTCATCCACCGGTCGATCCGGGCCTGGTCAAAGGTCCGCCCAGGACCAGGATCTGAAAGACGCTTTGCCACATACGCCTCGTCAAAATAAAGAGACCGGGCATAGTAACAGGCCACAGGCTGCCTGTTGCCATCGAGCAGATCCCTGCGCATCAGAAGCCGCTGCGCTTCCATCTCTGCCAGAAGCGTTTCAAGCTGCTGTGACAGATCAAGCTCTAGCAGGTCTTTTACCTGTTCTTTAATCTGGGGAAACGTAAGATAACAGTGCCCGAACTCTCTGGCTGCGGAGAGTACGTGACGGATACCGGCGGTGATTCTTGGGGGACTGTCCGTTTCAAGACCAATGCTTAAGGCCACCTTATCCGCAGTAAAAAAACCAATGCCGAAAAAATCAGACGCCAGGCGATAAGGGTCCTGGGTGATCCAGGCAATGGCATTCTGGCCGTATTCCTTATAAATACGAACGGAAAACAACGTGGAAATCCCGTGGGACTGCAGAAACATCATCACATCCCGTATGGCCCGGTGCTCGGCCCACGCCGTTGAAATCATTTCAAGCTTTTTGTGCGCAATTCCAGGCACTTCCGCAAGGCGATCAATATCGGATTCAAAGACATCCAGGGTCTGCTCCTTGAAATATCCCACAATTTTTTTTGCGGTTTTGGGCCCCACCCCCTTGATCAACCCGGAACCAAGATATTTTTCCAGAGCCGATGCCGTAGCAGGCTTTTGCTCCCTGGCATGCACGGCCTTGAACTGCCGGCCGAATTTCGGGTGCACCGTCCATTCTCCCTCAAATTCCATGGTTGCACCGGCAAATACTGTAGTCTGATGCACCACAACGGTTTCCCTGCTGCTCGGACGATCAAAGGGCAGTACCTTGAGAATGGACCAGCCATTGTCCGGATTATGGAATGTGACGCGGTCCACGACACCCTTTAAGACCTCATTGATGTGACCGGTATCGGGGAATGTATAAGTGATCTGGTTCATACCGACTCACCATACAGGACGCGGCTGACCAACACAACTTCTTTTGATCCTGAGCCTTTTATGAAGGTCGGATCTGAAACAAAAAAGGTGAACAATCCGGATAAATGTGGTATTTGAAATTTTTGATTTAAAGATAGATTTAAAGATAATAATGATTTTAAGGAGAAGGAAAATGAAAAAAACATCACTTCAGTTGCTCTTCTGTCTGCTGCTGACATGCACGCTTGCATTTGCCGGCTGTTCAGGAGAATCGGAAAAACAAAAAACCAGCCCGGACCAGGCGCTTCAGACGCTGAAAGATGGAAATCAACGCTTTGTCAGTGAAAAATCCGAACATCCGCATCTGACCAAACAACGGATGATTCAGGCCGCCATGGAAGATCAGGGGGACCATGCCTATGCCACAATCCTCACTTGTTCTGATTCCCGTGTGCCTGTAGAAGCGATTTTTGATGCCGGGGTGATGGATATTTTTGTTATCCGTGTGGCCGGCAATGTATGTGATACGGATGAAGTCGGATCCATAGAATATGGCCTGGCGCATGTTCGCACACCGGTTATGGTCGTACTGGGCCATACACAATGCGGCGCAGTGACCGCCGTCACCCGGGCGATCAATGGACACGACCATGCTGTAGAAAAAAATATTCCACCGCTGGTCGATAATATTGAACCTGCAGTCAGGCAAACCATAGAAAAGTATCCCCAGGCAAAAGGTGATGAAATAATTCCCCTTGCCATTGAAGAAAATGTCTGGATCAGCATTCGGGACCTGTTCATGAAAAGTGCCGCCACACGCGAACTTGTCAAGGCCGGTAAAGTCAAAGTGGTGGGTGCCATCTATGATGTCAGCGACGGCAAGGTTTACTGGCTTGAGGATACTACAGTAGACAACATTCTAAATCAAGTGGAAGCTGATCCTGACCGCGCCATGGAAGCTATGGCACAGAGCATTCTTACCCCGGATCTCCCAGCAATATCCCATGACGCAGCGCCTGAATCCCAGGAGGTTGCTCCTGCAACTGATGACGCAGCGCCTGAAACTCAGGAGGTTGCTCCTGCAACTGATGACGCAGCACCTGAAACTCAGGAGGTTGCACCTGAATCCGATGACGCAACGCCTGAATCCCAGGGGGTTGCCCCTGAATCTGATGACGCAGCGCCTGAAACTCACGACAGCGAGCATGCCTAAATAACGACCATGTCCTGACGGACACAACAAACAATGAAAGATGTGAGTTGTGAGGAAAACAGCTTATATAGATCTCACTACTAACCACTCAAAACTCACATCGTTCATATAACAGCCATGGGCTGACCTGACATATTAACTGCCAGGCATAGCCCACAACAAAGGTTGAAAGATCTGAGTANNCTTACCCAGACTTTCTTATAAAAAAGTGTATTCCATGACCACTGCAACTGACAATTCTACCCAATCAGCAAAAAACATCTCACCGGCGGATGCACAAAAACAGAATCTGATTTCCCAATGGGCCTTTGACACCCGCCCCATATTAGGCCGATTTCATTTATGGCTGGAAGATGTGCGCATTCACTGGTACAGCGACACGTCCCAAAAAAAAATTAAACGCCGCCATATGGATACGGTCTCCTTCACTGACGGACGTACCGAAAAAATGCTGGCGATCACCGCTGCTGTCACCGCGCTGGGCACCCGACTGTTCGGCCGGTACGGGGAAGGAAAGGGGCTGCCCAAAACAGAGTTGAACCTGGTAAAAAAAGATGCCGATGCCATTTCCGCTTACGCCATGAGCGAAAGTCTGTGGTATCTGTCCCGCACCTTGCCGGAAAATCATGCCATCATGGTCTGTTTAGGCGAAGGGCTGATGCCCAAAGCCGGAGAAACCGCAGAGATGGGCGCCAATCCTCTGTTGGGATTCGGAAGGATCTATGCCCGGCCCCAGGTGGCCAAATTTCTTGAAGACCGGGTACTGCGGCTGATCAACGATCCTGAATATGCCTGGGAGAAATTTTCCCGGGATATCCAGAAGCGGGACATCACCGTGTGGGGCGCGGCCATTGACACCCTGGAAAACACCTCAAGGTTTGCCAAGGGAGAACCCACAGGCCCCATGAGTGTCTTTCACCTCTTTGACCAGCCTTTGATCATCAGTGACCAGTATGAGGGATATATGGGGTGCCTTGTACTCCCGGAACAGGTTGTGGAAAATGCAGCCTACAAATCCGTCCTGGTCAATTATTTTACCCCGCGTTATATGGTCATGGATGC
>NZ_DDYV01000183.1:0-13917 GCF_002348205.1 Desulfobacter sp. UBA2225
ACGTTAAGGACCATGGTCCAGCCCGCGGCTGTAGCCAGGGCGATGGCCAGGCCGCCCGCCGCCAGTACGGAAAGGAGGAAGGGGCTTTTCAATCCCTCTACGGCGGCGATCATTGAATAATCGGTGACGGATGCCCCGGCAACACCGTATGCGGTCTTCATGTGTTTGAGCACCCCCATGGCGTCGGTGATGCCTTCGGTCTGCATAAGCGGATGAAGGGTTTCGATCAACACCCTGGCCCCGGTGCCGATAATAACCAACCCGCAGTACATGGCGCCGCCGATGGTTACGGCCCAGAAAACGCTGCGCCGGGCGGACTTGATATCCTGGGTGGTGAAAAAACGAACCACGGTGTAAGGCATGGCGGAAAAACCGAAATGCCATACAAAGAAGAAGCCCACCACGCCGGTCCACGTGGCCATAATGGGGTGGGATGCGGTTTCGGAGGCATAGGGCATGTTAAAGAAATTGCCGCTGTTGGCCAGCACCGCGTCGGTCAGACCGTTCAATCCGCCGAAGTTAAAGATTACATATCCGGCGGCCAGTAATGCGGCGACAGTCATGGCAACTCCCTGGAACGCCGTTGAGATGGTTGTAGCAACCATCCCGCCGAAATAGATATATGCAAAAATGACCACGGATGCCAGGACGACGGATACATTGAAAGGAATTTTCAGGATAGCCAGCAAAAAAAGGGCCGTGCCCACGATGGACAAAATGACATATGCCAGTCCGCCGATGAGTGTGGGAATGCCCGCTACCAGGCGAAGCCATTTTGTATCATAGCGGTCTGCGTAATAGTCCGTGAACGATGTCGGGGCATACTTACGCAGGGGCGCAGCTGTCAGCAGGGTTGCAATGGGCATGCCCCCGATGATACCCACGAGCGCCCACCAGAAAGGGTAGCCCAAAATAAAAATAAAGGCCGGCAGCCCCAGAAAACTCGCCGGGCTGAAATATGTAGCGGCCAGGGCCGACCCGTTAACAATGGGACCGACTTTTCGTCCGGCCACATAGAAATCGGACGAATCCATGGATGCCTTACGCGAATACCATCCGATATAAAATATCACTGCAAAATAGAGTACGGAACCTAAAATGACGATTGGATTAACACCCATTTGCTGCCTCCTTAATATGTCGCTGCCGATCAGTTTTCGTGAACAATATTGGCACCCGTGTGCGCATCCTGTGTCTCGCGGTTTTTTCTGGCCTTGATTCTCTCTTCTCTTTTTTCCTCAAACCTGTAGTAGAGAAAAGAGATTATGATGTTCATCAGCCAGAGGCCGACAAGCCAATTATAGAAGTAGCAGGCCGGCACCCCCATAAATTTTTTCAGTGGAAACCCGGGGATTGTCATTTCCAAAATCATGAAAATGCCAATCCAGCCATACATCAACGCCGTTCCTGCCCAAAATATCTTCGGCATACCCTTAAACATCTGTCGTCCTCCTTTTTAGATTTCCTTTGTATAAAATTCAGGAACCCTTTCCCGATGTCCGCCTCCCCCATTTACCCAACGCCCAGAGAAAACCAAAGATCTCAAAAACGTCGAATGAAATTATGTAAAAAATAAAGATAAAACAATCAGGAAAAGACTGATTTTCATGTCCGTTGATAACCTGAGCGCTTTGTAGGTGAATGGATATAGGATTATCTATGAAAAAACCTACAAAATGCCGGTCAGATCGGCAGAGCCGATCCTGCGGAACATCTCAAGCTCACAGGAGATGCCGCTAAAAAAAATTTTATCCCAAAGGCCGGATGATGCCATGTTTCAGGCTCTTGATAATCTTTTTATTCTTTGTTATACCTTGCTTGGAAAAATGACAATATCTGCCGCCCGGTATCATTTTTTGAGCGGTACATCTTATCTGACATTATTTCGGAGAAAGCCATGCATCGTGAAAATTATATGAATGCCCTTCGGGAAGATATCGTGGATACCATAACTACACACCTGACACCGATGGCCCAACGGTACGGTTACAGCGATATACCTCTGGAGACCAATGTAAAATGGCGTCCCATGGTGCTGGTCATCGGCAATTATTCATCCGGCAAATCTTCCCTGATCAATGAATTTCTGGGTGCAAAGATTCAGGACACAGGCCAGGCCCCCACAGATGATTCATTCACCGTACTGACCTATGATGATTCCGTGCCGGAAACAGAAGGAATACAGGTGGTGGAACAACGAGACGGCAAGTCCCTGCTGAATGATCCGGAATACCCTTTTTCCACCCTTCGCAAACACGGCCAGCGTTTTGCAGCCCATTTTCAACTGAAAAGAATAAACTCGCCTTTTTTGAAAAATCTTGCCATCATTGATACCCCCGGTATGCTTGACAGCATTTCCGAGATGGACCGCGGATATGATTATCAGGAGGTCCTCGGTGATCTGGCCCAAAAAGCCGGACTGGTGCTGGTTCTGTTTGACGCCCATAAGGCCGGAACCGTGCGGGAGGCCTATAAAAGCATTCGGGAGACGCTGACCGCCCATACCTCTGAAGATCGAATCATCTTTGTGCTCAACCGTATTGATGAATGCACCACTTTTAATGATCTGCTGCGGGTTTATGGAACCTTGTGCTGGAATCTTTCCCAAATTACCGGACGAAAGGATATCCCCATGATCCGGATGACCTATTCGTCCAATGCATCGGCCATCAACAAAAATCCAGCAACTCAGCCCCCGTTTCTCCCTCTTCTTGAAAATCAGCGGGAGGATTTGAAACAGACCATTTTAAAAACTCCCTTGCGCAGACTGGATCATCTGGCCACCTATCTGGAGATTCACGGGGAGCGTCTGGCCCATTATATTGAAGCACTTCAGGCCTTTGCCCTGGAATTCCAAAATTTCCGCATAAAAAAAATGGTTATCGGGCTTCTGATCAGCCTTCTGGGAGGAGGCCTGATTGCCTTTACCTTGATGATGCTGGCCGGAATGGCCGATCCCACCACCCTGTTGTCCGTGGGCGGTATCGGTGCCGGTCTGATTATGACTTTATGGCTGGCATTTTTCCAGAAAAAACTGGAACAAAAATTTCGCACCACTCGGCTGGAAGATCTTGATACCCTCACTCCCGTTACAGACCAGACCCGAAAAGACAGTTGGGGCGCTATCCGGGATCTGGTATATCAGCATTTAAAAAACAACAAAGGCGATTATACCCTTTATGAGCTCAAATTGGATCGATTTGACATCCGGCAGGTCAATGAAAATGGCACACAAAAGATTCGGGAGGCCTTGAGCGAATTCCGGAGCATGTCTAAGGATGATTTGGAAGAATGGGAAAAAAACAGTGTGGCCCGAGAAGCCTATAAAAAGGAAAAAAAGAAAAAAAAGGAAATGGCCGAGGCCGAGCTTCTGACAGGCACTATACGGCATTTGTACTAATCAAAGAGGGCCCTCATGGCCATTGCCACAGATGAAACAAAGAGAAGCAACGATGAAAAATTTCCTTGCTCCGGAAGAATTGGCCCCAACCCTGGTCTCCTGGGGAGCAAACAAAGCCAATCAATTAATTTTGCATCTTCTTCTGCTTGGCTTTCTGGCAGGCGCCTATATCGGTTTTGCCGCCCACCTGGCAACTGTTGTTGGAACCGGTGCATTCGCCTGGATTGGTTTAAAAAAATTTTTTATGGGTGCAGTCTTCAGCGTTGGTCTGATGCTGGTGATCATCCCTGGTTCAGAGCTTTGGACAGGTAACACCATGATGACCATGGCTCTGCTCGACAAAAAAATCACCTTGATCCAGATGGTGCGTAACTGGTTCTGGGTCTATCTTGGTAATTTGCTGGGATCTGTCTTTCTCGCCTGGATGATCGTTTCGCAAACCGGTCTCATGGATGGTGTTTTTGGCGCCACGGCTTTGCAGATAGCAACGGCCAAAGTGACCACAGAAATTGCCGGTACTAGCCACAACCTCGCGTACTTCTTCCGTGCCGTCGGTTGTAACTGGCTTGTTTGTCTGGCTGTATTGCTGGCCATTTCTGCCCAGGAAATCAGCGGTAAGATTTTGGGGATTTTTTTCCCGATCATGGCCTTTGTGGCAGCAGGTTTCGAACACGCCATTGCCAACATGTACTTCATCCCTGCGGGAATCTTTGCCAAGCAGTTGCCGTTCGCTGTCACAGCCTCAGCCATTGACGCTACATTACTGACCAGACTCAACTGGTCCAGCATGTGGCATAGTAACTTGATTGCCGTCACCCTAGGAAATTTTATCGGTGGTGGAATCTTCGTTGGCGTTGTCTACTGGCTGGTGTATCTTCGTAAAGAAAATTCCAGATAGGAACGAGTCTTCAATAACTTGCCCATTTTGATATATCCGGGTTAAGTTATTTCGATCTCATTCCTGAATGTGGATAAAGTGTTTATTGTTTGATAATCTTTTTATTCTTTGTTATACCTTGTTTGAAGTAAAAAAAGGAGGTTCCTATTCCTTTGTCAACGCTACAGTTTAAGGCGATTGAGGGGGGTGTCCCGGAAATATTTACCCCCCTGCTGGAATATTGTGATGCCCGGAACGTGACTATCCGGTTTGGAGATATATATATAAACTCAGAGTAGCTTAACCCATAAACTTTTTTTTATTGGCAAGGAGACAAATATGGAAGAGGCGAAGAATGCTGACAACGGTGGGGATGCTGTAAAAAAAAAGAGTTTTTTAAAAAAGATACTCTTAACCAAATGGTTTGTCATCACAGTGTTGATCCTGGGCGTTTCCGGGTATGCCGCATGGTGGGGCTGGGGTATGAATTGGTGGACGGATTTTTCGGCAAAAATAGGCGGTCAAACCCATGGGACGCAAGTTGCCCAGAAAATAAACGCAGACCATGACACTGATAGCACGGCAAAAGACACCACACATGGCACCCAGACCACGCATCAGCCCGCGCTACAAAAACAGGATTCCCACGTAACCGCCCAGCATACGCCCGAACCCCAAAATCACACAACCCCTCAAACCACTTTTAATAAGACCGCCGATGAACATAAAACAGTCACTCATGCGCCCTTAACACCGGCTGCCGAAAATGTAACGGCGCATGCCGCGCCGGTGGTTCGCACAGCTCCCCACGGAGTGGCCTTTGTGGATGCCTGCATCCGCCCCCTTGATTATGAGTTAAACCACAGATTCTGGGGATGGCGGCCCAATGACATCATCAGATTTACCGATAATATCAATAAATTGCAATTGGGCATTTTGGAAGTGACCCGCAGAACAGCTGTGGCATTGGCCGAAAACCTGTCACGGACCGGAAGCACCGACGCCTATATTCCCAGTCTGGAATACGCCATGAACTCATTCATGATCAAATCCACCGAATATATGTTTCCATCGGCTGAAAACAAATATCAGGAGGGGTTGAACGAGTGGCGAAATTATCAGAAAATGCTGGAAAAAGGGGAGGCTAATTTTTATCGGCGGATAGACAACCTGGTTCCTTTGCTCAAGGCATATGAAAGCATCCTGGGCAGTTGCGATGAAAATCTGGTCAAGGACTTGGGAAAGATCAGTACCTTTAAGGCCGATGATGTCTTTTACTACACAAAGGGCGTAGCCACGGCCATGGCCACAATCCTTGAGGCGGTGGCCGTGGATTTTCACGACACCATCTCTGATCAGGGTACGGATCTAATCCATCACGCTGTTGAAGCCCTTCATCATGCCTCGCACCTGGACCCCTGGATCGTTCTGGAGGGCAGCCCGGACGGCGTATTAGCCAATCATCGGGCCAACTTAGCAGCCTATATAAGCCATGCCCGCTTCTATCTTGACGTGCTCTCCAGGTCACTAACAGGCAACCTGTAACGCATTTTTTTAATATGGGCGTACGCGATATGCCCGCCTCATTCATCCTCTTTAAAAACTCCCACAAACAAGAGACACGCGTATAGAAACATCATGCCTTTGAAACAAAGGGCATGATGAATATTTGATTTTTTTCGGACATCTTTTAAAGCGGATTATTATGAGACGAATTTTCAGGATTATATAATCGTCTAAGATCGTTTGGTTATCTTTGTGAAAGCCCCCTTTTCAGTTTTCTGAAGTAAGGGGGCTTTGCTTTTGGGGTGGGGTTAGGTTAGATTAGCCAACTGGAAGGATTACTTTGCGGTATTGTTCGTTGAGAACTTCCGCCATGGCAAGATAAATAGCGCTCAATCCGCAGATGATGCCTTCAAAACCGGCAATTGTTCCGATAATATGTGAACCTGTCCACTCTTTGACTGCGAGAAGAAAAAATAATACCGTCAACGATGCAAAAACAAATTGAAGGCCTCTGTTCGATTTTAATGTTCCGAAAAACATGAACAGTGTAAAGATGCCCCACATGAAAAGATAGCAAGCCATGAATTTTGCGGGTGTGGGATCTGCCCAGCCAAGTTTAGGCAACAGAATAAGCGCCACCAGAGTCAACCAGAAGTGACCATAGGATATGAATGCTGTAACTCCAAAGGTATTCCCTTTTTTAAACTCAAGAATGCCGGCTATAATCTGCGCCGCACCCCCGTAAAAAAGGCCCATTGCCAGAATCATGGAACTGATTTCAAAAAAACCGGCATTATGAATGTTCAAAAGCACAGTTGTCATTCCAAAGCCCATCAGTCCGAGAGGTCCCGGATTTGCTAATGTTTCGTCTTTCATCTTCTTACTCCTGTCTCCAAATAATTTAAAAAAAAAAACGGTAAAAATACCCCTTCTAAAAACTCTTCTCTGCCAACCTGCCCGGAAGATTCCACAAGAGGGGGGGGAGGGAATCCGTCAGGTGATTAACAGACGATTTCAAAGCATCTGTAATTTTTTTGTCTCTTTTTTAAAAAACTCTTCTCTGCCAACCTACCCGAAAGATTCCACAAGGGGGGGGGGGAGGGGAATCCGTCAAGCAGTTAACAGATGGTTTCAAAGCATCTGTAACTCTTTTTAGTCTCTATTCATACACAATCTCAGCAGTAATCAGGTCTCAAAAGCAATGTCACAAATTTTTAAGTTTTATCAGTTATCAGCAAGTTTTATCAGCAAGCATTGTGCCATCGACTCATTACGGCTTTGTCGAGCCGGTTTATTGCCGCAAATAATCAATCTATCTACCTATTATCATTATTAAAAATATGGATATTTTAGTTGTGCTGAAAAGAGGGATGGATAGGAAGGCTTTAAATGAGAAAGAGAATGATTTGAGCGGATATGTCCCAGATTTCCTAAGACTTAAATATAACTCATTGAAATATAAATAAATAAATATATGGGCGTTTTTGTCCCATTTTGGGAGAAGCCGAACCCAAATCCCAAAAACATTGTTTTGGGATGGTCTTTATATAGCGCTTATGAGCCCGTGAGCCATCATTTTGCGATAAAGTGTCCTGCGGGAAATACCCAATTTTTCAGCGGCTTGTTCTCTGTGCCACCGGCAGTTATTAAGGGCAGAAAGAATAAGCTGCTTCTCAAACCGAGAAGCAGCATCTGTCAGCGGAATCTCTGTTTCTGAGTCGGAAACGGTAATGATTCCCGAGGGCGGTTGAGGCTGAATTACAGGGGGGTCGATATCCGGGAGAGCCATAAAATCAAGGCTGTTGAAGGTAACGTATCTGCGAAGAACATTCTGCAACTCCCTGACATTTCCCGGCCAGTGGTAATTGTATATCTTTTTTATGTCTTTTCCGGGCAAAACATCAAAGTGAAGGGGTGAATCCATCTGGCTGAAAAAATAATCGGCAAGGAGAGCAAGGTCTTCCTTGCGTTCACGAAGGGGCGGAATATCTACCGGTATCACATATAGGCGGTAAAAAAAATCGCTGCGGAACCTGCCTTTTTGAACCTCCTCCCATAAATTCTGGTTGCTTGCGGCAACAATTCTGAAATCGGAATGAAGCACGTCAGTGCTCCCGACCGGAGAAAACCCGCCTCCTTCTATTGCCCGCAAAAGCTTGATCTGCATGCTCAAGGAAAGTTCTCCAACCTCATCAAGAAACAGGGTACCGCCCTCTACATTGGAAAGAAACCCCTTCTTATCACTATATGCACCGGTAAAGGCGCCTTTTACATGACCAAAAAACTCATTTTCCAAAAGAGATTCAGAAATAGCACCACAGTTGACAGGAATAAACGGTGCGTCTTTTCTTTGACTGGTATCGTGTATGGCTCTTGCAACCAGCTCTTTTCCTACCCCGGATTCGCCGTAGATAACAACACTGTCAGCACTGGCTGCCGCCCGTATAATTACATCATAGACATCCTGCATTTTTTTGCTTTTGCCGATGATATTGCAGAACTTGAAACGCTCACCCATAGAGGACTGTAACAGTGAATACTGTTGCTGGAGCTGTTCGGATTCACGCTTCATGGCATCTTCCTGAATTTTGCGAAGCGTAATATCCTGAAGTGTTGTCACTGCACCTGTAATGTTGCCTTCATCATCAAAAACAGGGGCCGCCAGAAAATATATATATCTTGATTTTCCGTTAAAATTTTCAAAATAGTCTGTTGCTTCCCAGGCATTGGGCACGATGCTGGACTGGGCCGGATTTTTTGTGCCATATTTCTCAAGAAATTTTTCATAGTCCTGCTCGACCACAAGATCGGCCAAAATGGGCCGTTTTTTTGGATAAAAAACCTTCCACTGATCGTCCGTGCCGACAATCTCATCAGCGGAAACACCGGTAAGAAGCTCACAGGCTTTGTTCCAGATCTTTACCTTGTGGTCGGTTCCTATGGCAAACTGGGCAATCGGCGTATATTCAAGCACAATAAAATCCTGCCCCGAAAATAGCTGTTTTTTCTATAACACTCAACATTTTCCCTGATATTCTTTAAGTTTATCAACTTACGCCCGAAAGCCTAACAGACTGCATTTATACCATCTTATACGGATTATAAAAAGGTGATTTTGCATATGGCTAAATAGCATACTCACCCACTGTGAACAAAGATCACAACAAAATTAAAAAAAAGGGAAACAAAATTAGTTCGTATTCCTCCATAAACATCCTTTTTGTCCGATTGTGAGCAAAGCTCTTTTTCGAACCCGCGTTGGGTGAAAATTTAACCATCGGAATATTTAATATATGCCTGTGGTGAAAATTTTCATCCGCCTTGGACTTACACAAAAAGTCTTATTTCTGGACGGATACGAACGAAACCTGTCTCCCTTTTTGTAAATATAAATCGCTTCTGTTAATTGCGCTTTTTGCCGCAGCTTGGCAACAATATACTGCTCCCACAAGGCAATCAATACCTATCTTCGATAACAAAGCGTTATCAGGTCAGGTCTTGAATTGTAATAAAAATGCCAATCTAAAACCCGACCCTAAATTCCATTTCTAAAATTCTGCCAGCGCAAAGAAGAAAAAATCATCACCAGCGCAAAGAAGAAAAAATCATCACCAGCGCTACGAAAAAAAGAGCTGATGAGAATATCCGTGCGGTTTGAACTGCAGTGCATTGATCGGAACCGACTGGATCAGACAAAGACAAAAATTTGGTAAAAACGGACCAGGCATAGATAAAACGAAATACTATCTGAATAAGGATAGTGGCAACGACGACAAACCAACGATTCATAACTTTTTCGGTAGACATTGGGACCCCCCCCTTTTTTTTGTTGAGATTGTGCTTAAACATTGCTGAAGAATTAACTACACGTTCAGCACGTTCAGTCTGCCGGGGAGAAAAGTGCTAAGCACCTGCTAAGCCTAATTTATTTAAAAACTAAGGGCGTTCAACAATCTGCGTCCCCCCCCGGATCGACCGCAGCAACTTATTGACCTTAAGTCTATATAGGCTTGTTTAAAAATTTAATGATTGCTGTTTCGCGTTTTTAATTGTCCTCTCTTACAAAATTCAGTAAACAATTGCTGTCTGCTGTGTGGTACTGTCGCTCTTATATATGAAGATAGATTGACAGGGAGGGGAAAGTCAAGCACAAATTTTCAGAAATTAGATTAAATTAAACGAATACGGATCGGCGTCAAAAAAGACCGGCAATAAAAAACAAGGCGCACCACACTACCAATCACGCTAAATAATTACCATTATTAAAGAATTCCCTGAATACTGCAAAGACCTTTCCGCCAATCTGCCTGGAAGATTCCACACCCGTATTTATGGGGGGGGGATACGGGGGTGTATCCGTCAAGCAGTTAACAGACGTTCTTAAAGCATTTGTAATTCTTTTTCGGTCTCGTTCATACAAACTTCAGCGCAACAGGCCACCAAAACAATCGCATATTTCAGGAAATGTCTATATGCGATCATTGTGCCACATATTCTTAATAACTTTATAAAATCGGTTTATTGCCGTAAACAATAAACCTATCTACCAATTATTATTCGGAATAATGGTCATATTTTAATTCTGCTAAAAAAAGAAATGGAGAGAGGGGCTTTAGCTGGAAAAGGAGGATGGTTTGGGCGTGCATGACCCAAACCAAACACCAAAACATGGAACATATTGAAATATAAGCATATATGAAAATGGGCGTTTTTGTCTCATTTTGAGACTTATCTATCCTGCAAGGCATTATTTTACGGTAGAATCTCCTGCGTTACTGACATTAAAGCATTAATTGCAGTTCTTCCTGTAATTTTAGCACCTCTTTGATTATATTTTTAAGCGTCTCCTGCTCTATTGCCGTAAGATGAATTAACGAGATTGTGTTAGATGGCGAGTCACTATCAAGTATAAGGCTTACCTGCCACTTTATTCGCAGATGCATAAGAAAATTATACATCTTTTCAATCTCTTGGGCCTTGCTTTCAGAAATTAAATCGTATGCCATCAAATAATTTAACCGCAACATACTGTTTGTTTGTTTGATAGAATAAAACAATACCTTGGCTCTTAAATACCCGACAATTGGTATCAAAAACTTTTTAATATCAACGCGTTGATTCTCAAATGCCGGCTTACTTGAGGCGACTGTTTTAACCAATTGGTTAAAGAATTCATTTTTACCTTTTAATTCTTCATATACAAAATCAATTAGCTCAGATGACAGCTGCTGACTTCCAAAAACCAAACGCATGTCAAAAAAGAGAGAACTGTCAAGAACATTTAACCCAACAGGGTTGTTAATCCATGTTGAGAATATATGCTTCCATTCATCAATATGGTTGCACCACTCAGGATTGCCTGCCATCAGATCCCCTTCGCAACGGGCATAACCTATCTTATGCAGGTTCTCATTGATTATAACCGAAAGACGTAAAAAGTATTTTTTATTATCATCAGACCGCTCTGCAAAAATTAGGGCATTATCCTGGTCGGTTTTGAGTGTTTGCTCTCCTCGCCCTTCGCTTCCCATGGATATAAATGCAAACTCACAAGGCGGCTCACCTACTTCGGCAATTGCCATTTCTATCACCCGCTTATTTATGGCATCAGCAATAGAGGTAATCATGCGCGATACACTGCTGATATTATCCGTACTGGTAAATATTGCCTGAATGAGTACCGGTACCTTATTGTAAATATTACGCATATCGCTGATAACATCACACTTTTGTATCTCCTGTATTAAAAATGTCAGTGAGTTATTTTGCATTTCAAGACACTTAAGATAACTGATGTTACCATAAATTCTATTGCTATGATTGGTAACCATAAGGTGTGAAATATTATGCTCCCTGAATAACAGTACAGCTTCGTACAGTAAGGCCCCATGGTTTATACTGATTACCGGTGATGTCATTAACTTTACCACCGGGCTATCCATAGTAATTGCATTGTTCATTAAACGATTTCGGATATCTTTATCGGTTACAACACCTACTGTTTCATCGCTGCTTTTTACACTTATAATCTCGCTGCGCTTATTCTTCATCAGCTTAATAACCTTAGCTATCGGCATGTTTATATCACAATGAATATTTTCATTTACCAGGTTCTTAACCGGCTGGTTCATTAATTGAAGAGAAATCTGAACATCCTCGGATAATTTCTGGCTATCAAGCCTAAGTCTTTTCTTTTCGGTAATATTTTTTATAACAACTATGTATGCTGTGGTGCTATTCGATTGTTCAACCTGTGTTACATAAGCTATAATATGTTGAAAACCTGCTTTATATTTCAAAAGTTGGGTTTCAAACGCATGTGTTTGATTGGGATTTTTAATTCCCGAAACCATTTCATCCCAGCTTAACTTAAACAGTTCTGAAAAATCGGTTCCAACCAGCGACCCGGTTTCATCATCAAGCAGACTGATAAATTTACTATTAGCAAATACAACCTTACGTTCAACGACCATTAAGGTTCCTTCGGTTGATGCACCCACCAGGCTTTTATATCTCTGGTTAGACGCCCTTAATTCATTTACGGCGTCTTTACGTTTTTGCTCAATTATTCTGGTCTGCTTTAATACATAAACAAGAATCACAATAATAATACCGATAATAAGAATCGATATTCTTAACAATTTATCTCGCAACCGTTTTATTTCCTGCCTTACATCATCAAGGTATATACCGGTTCCGACTATCCAGTTCCAATTCTGATATGCTTTTACATAGGATAATTTCGGCACTTCGGGCGAAGCATCATCTTTCCTTTTCCAATAGTATTGAATTATCCCCTCGCCTTTTTCATTTACTAAATCAGCGGCATCGACAAATAATTTATTCCCATGTTTATCTGCATAATCAACCAGGTTTTTCCCGTTTAAATCCGAACGATATGGATGATTAATCATTACAGGATCGGTGGTACTAATCCAGAAATAATTTTTTTGCTCACTTCCATATCTCATCCTGCCCACCTCCTCGGTAGCCAACACTTTAGCTTCGGCCAGTGTTATCCTGCCAGCTTTGTATGCTTCGTCATATTCAGACAAAACACTCCAGGCTGTATTCGTTAACTCATGAATCATTTCCTTTTTTCGATCCATAACACTGCGCTCAAACATTGGGATAATGACCGCATAGAACGAAACAATAAACATTACTATGCTTACTACGGCCAATACCGTTGATACGACTATACCCGATGTAAACTTCTCGTTATTTTCTTCCATATTGTTGTATATCAATGTCATTAGTTTATTGTGTTTCAATGTCATTAGCTTAACCCCATCGTTGCAGAAGTCATTTAAGATTTGCGCGTCAAGGCACCAAATTTTATTTTACCGGTTGGGCCCTGCCCCCCGGCGCATAGAACCCTCCAATAGACACATCCTACAAGAACAGCTTTACCAACTATGTTCCCCAATGTAACAGTTCATAAGTTAAGGGTAAACATATTTTTCCAGTTAAGAATAGGCGTTAATTTCACCTAAGCCAAAGTGACTTACTGCACCCTGATATAGATGTTGTACCCGTGGTTGGGCAAAGCCGAATTTTCAGCTTCTGTTTATGTTTTATATCTTGGCTGACAAAAATTAACTTATTGTTTTAAAAATAAAGTTTGTACACCAAAGATAAAAAAGCAAATTCTAATGAATATTGCTTGCATTCATTAATGGAAAGAGGTAGAGAATTTCAATCCGAATATCGTTGAGGCAGGGGGGGGGAGGGGACATTTTTCTAACCAAGCACTTTAATTATACCTAAGCACCCCGAAAGGTGCATGTGCAAGATCCAACAAAAGATCGGCAGGGTAGGTAAGAAGAGGAGACTAACAGATGGTAGCGCACAGTGAAAAATCGTATGGCGAGCAACGTAAGAAAGCAAGCGAATTTAGAACCCGAGCGGAGTATCTTGACCATGAACTGACTATTATGAAATTCCGTCGCTGGCGGGTCAACCTGCCCTTCCGGGATTACGGCATCGAAATCGAGGACTTTGTGCCGGCCATTGCCGCCACCATCGGAAAGGTTGTGATGGTAACCGCCATGGTCGCCGCCTTTGCGGACCAGTATAATCTCTCACCCGAATTCATTGCAGAAAACGTCCGGTATGAGATGCTGATCGCAGG
>NZ_DDYV01000007.1:0-3054 GCF_002348205.1 Desulfobacter sp. UBA2225
GCCCATTCCCCGGGCCCAAGTTGAGCGGCCAAGTCTGAAAAAGACTTCGCCGTACGTACTATTCGCCCGGCGTTCTCCCGGGCAAGGGCCATCTGATCCAGGGATTTCAACGCACTGACCATGTGCCGCCCGGCGTCCCAGACGGCACCATTTTCAGGACGGGCGTCATTGCTCAAAGAAAGATAATTACCCACCAGACGCTCGCACCAGTCAAAACGAAATTCAGAGACAAAAATAATACAGGTAACCGAAAGAATGGCCAGATTTAAAACCGAACATATCCGTTTGAGCCACTCTGTCAGAGTTACCGGCTCATGCCAGTTTTGCGTGCGCAGATGCATAGGATAAATAAAGAGTGATCTTAGGCTTTGCCCACAGCCTTCATTGAATCGTTAAATACAGCATACATCTGTTCATGTTCAGACAGGGCCACGGCCAAAACATTATTTACCAGGGAGGCGTCTTCCTGCTCAAGGTCCTGGAATTTTATCACATAATTTGCGCTCAGATCCAGGGCGGTCATGGCATTTCCGGTCTCAAGACCCGGACCGAGCCGGACAAGACAGATCTTGCGGCGAAGGAACATATCCATACTGTTCATGTAGGCCACCATGATCTTGTCAGTATCAAAGGCTTCATCTATCACCACCAGCGGGTAAACATAATATTCAAGATTTTTCAATGCCTGGGCCGGCGTTTCCGGCACATGAACCGTCAACCCTGCATTTTCCAGCCCAGCTATAATCCGCTTACGGCCAAGGCAAGGAGGAACACAGACCAGCGCCTGTTTCGGTCCGCCGGCCTGAAACTTAGGAATAGCCGGGCTCGTGGCAGCTGTGTTTTGCCCAAAACCGGCGTTACCGGGATTCCCGATCGAGGCCTTGACAGGAACAGAGGCGCTGCATTTGGGACATTTGAATGAAAAATCCTTGTCTTTTGGTATCTTATCATCGGGCAGATTTGCATTATTCCCGCATGTCGGGCAAACAATTTTCATTATATGTTGTTCTCCTCTCCCCCATAACTGCGGTCAATCTCAAGGGACTGAATGCCACTGGTGGATTCCCCCCTGGCACTCTTGATCCGGTCAAGCCCCCTGCCCACAATATCTTTGCGTGACGCATAGGCCATGGCCGTATTTTCGTCTATCTTTCCCACTTCATACAAATTTACAATGAACTCGTCAAAGGAAATCATGCCCTGGGGTTTACCCGCCACAATAATGTCATTAAAGGTCTTGCCTTCGGACTCCCCATTTAAAATACTATCCTTTACCCGCAGGTTGGTGGCCATGATTTCAAAGGCGGCCACGCGCCCCCCCCCCACCTTGGGCAAAAGCCGCTGGGCCACCACCCACCGGACAGTGTCTGCCAGCCGAATGCGAACTTGGGTTTCCTCTTCTGTGGAAAACATACCCAGCAGACGGTTGATGGTTTGTCCGGCATCCACGGTGTGCAGGGTGGAAACCACCAGATGGCCGGTCTCGGCAGCGGACAGGCCGATCTCAACCGTTTCCCGGTCACGCATTTCGCCCACCAGAATAACCTTGGGGGCCTGACGCAAGGCCGCCCGCAACCCCGAGGCAAAGGTGTCGAAATCCATTCCCAGCTCCCGCTGGTTAAAGGTGGAGCGTTTCTGGGTATGCTGGTACTCTATGGGATCTTCCAGGGTAATCACATGCACGGCTTTGGTCGCGTTGATCTTGTCTAAAAGCGCGGCCAGTGACGTGGATTTACCGGAACCTGTGGCCCCGGTAACAAAGATAATGCCGTTCTTCTCTTCGGCCATTTTATGAAAACTTGCCGGCAAATTGAGCTGCTCAATGGTGGGAATGGTGGTTTCAAGTTTTCTTAATACAATGGCGTACTTGCCGGACCTGGAAAAAATATTCACCCTGAATCTTGCCTTGGTGCTCAGCTGGTAGGACAAATCACAACTGCCTTCCCGCAGCAGGGTTTCAAGCTGTTTTCTGTCATTATTAATAAGATTGAGTGCCAGAACCTCGGTTTGAAAGGGCGTCAGGATACTGAACCCCGGGCCCAGATCAACGGCCGCAAGCTGGCCTGAACTTTCCACCTGAAGGGGTTTTCCCGGCGTAATATTCAAGTCCGACACATTATCGTGTGAATCCAGCATATTGGTAAGAATATAATCAAGCTGCTGTTTTTTCATGCCTTGCTCCTATTAATGAACAAAATCGGGGATCAGGCTTCCGTAAAATCCGCAGGCGGATGTTTAAGAAACGGCCGGAACAACGATTTGTTATTTGCCTTTGAATAGGCATCATCGGAACTGATCTTCCCGGCTTTATACAGTGACATGATGGCATCGTCCAAAAGCTGCATCCCGTACTGCTTGCCGGTTTGAATCATGGAAGGGATCTGGTGGGTTTTGGATTCGCGGATGAGATTTCTGACCGCAGGGGTTGCCACAAGGATTTCCAATGCGGCACACCGGCCCTTTTTATCAATCCGTTTAAACAGCACCTGGGCCACTATGGCACGAAGGCCGTCTGACAGTGTCGATCGGATCTGGGCCTGCTCAGTGCTGGGAAAAACTTCAACAAGCCTGTCCACGGTTTTATGGGCACTTGATGTATGCAGGGTGCCAAATACCAGATGGCCGGTGGAAGCGGCCTCAACAGCCAGAGAAATGGTTTCAAGATCCCGAAGCTCACCGACCAGGATAATATCCGGATCCTCGCGCAGGGCACCGCGAAGCGCGGCGGAAAAGGTTTTGGTATGGGTCCCCACTTCCCTGTGGTTGACAATACACCGCTGGCTTTTATGAACAAACTCGATAGGGTCTTCCACCGTAATAATATGGTCTTTTCTGTTTCTATTGGCCTGATCAATGATGGCAGCAAGGGTGGTTGATTTACCGGACCCGGTGGGTCCGGTCACCAGTACAAGCCCCCTGGGCAGGTCTGCCAGTTTTGAAATGACAGGCGGCAACCCAAGGGCTTCGGCAGTCAGAATATCCGAGGGGATTTCGCGGAATACCGCGGCTATGCCGTTTTTCTGCATAAAATAATTGGCCCTGTAACGGGCAAGG
>NZ_DDYV01000287.1:0-9070 GCF_002348205.1 Desulfobacter sp. UBA2225
AATTTAAATGCGTTTGCCCTGCTGCGTTTGCCGTATGCCTTGATTTTATAGCATTATCCACCACAAATCGAAGTGCGGTGGCAGGGCTGTACCAGATTTCATGATCTCCTTTACCCTGCCGCTCAAATGAGCATCCGTTTTCGCGAAGTATTTTTTTCAGATCCTTTGTAAAATTCCCCATCAAACAGCCGCCCGATGCGCAATCTCAAACCGCCGGGTAAAGACTTCAAATGGAGTTTCCTGTTCCACATCCTCACCATTGGCCTCCAGCAGCTCGGGTATCATGACTTTCAATTTTTCAATCAATCCTTCCAATGTTGCACTTTCAGTTGCAAGGCCGAGGACATCCTCACTGCTTGCCACCCATACATCTGCCTCGTCATCCCATTCCGCTCTTATAAAATAAGGTTTTTTATTCATTCAGCCCTCCGTGTTTCAATCTGCAATGATCACATTAGCACCCGCAATGGGGGCTTTATAATTCAAAAAAAATCAAGCCGTTTCAAAGGCGAATCCCACGATGTTGCGCTCTTTTCTTGAAAAATCAATGCCCACCAGAATCACATCTTTTCCTGCCTGGACATATGCATCATGGTATCTTTTTTCCCGGATCTGATCTATGGCTTTTTTGCCGTCCCCCAGGATTTCCACGACTATGAACTCCATTACATATATTGTCTGATCTGTTTTGAGTACCAGGTCGGCACGCCCATGGCTGGTGCTTTCCTCGGGATGAAGGTCAAGCCCGAGGGAGGCCAGAAACGCGTAAAGAACCGAGGCGTAGTAACCTTCATACCGGTCCAGATCACCGGCGGTGTACCATTCCCAGGGAATGGATGAAAAAAGAGACTGAATCAAAACTTGTATCTTATCCATTTCCCTTAATTTCAGTGCTTTTGACATCTTCAACCGCAGACTGCAGATTACAGCACCACCGGACGTGAAATAATCCAGAAGATGCATATTTAGACTGACACGCACCTCCTGATTGGGATAATCCAATGTGAAAATCCTCTGCCCCGGGGCCAGTGTTTCCACTGATTTTACCGTCAGATACCCTGACTGGAACAGTACCGCCTCCGGAAGCAGGCGAGCAAGGTCAAATCCGGAAAGCAGGCCCTGGTCTATCTCAATATGTGATAGATCCGGAATGT
The DNA here is from genome assembly GCF_002348205.1 of Desulfobacter sp. UBA2225. Classification (NCBI taxonomy): domain Bacteria; kingdom Pseudomonadati; phylum Thermodesulfobacteriota; class Desulfobacteria; order Desulfobacterales; family Desulfobacteraceae; genus Desulfobacter; species Desulfobacter sp. UBA2225. The sequence goes on from NZ_DDYV01000287.1 coordinate 1,155, forward strand.
ACACCTTGTTTTGGTACAGGAGTTTGATTAGAAAACTGGGGGTAGCGCTTTCAAACCAGTAGTTGCCATACTGTCTCTTTTTCAGGAATAACAGCACATCAAAGGGATTGTAAACCCTTTCTTTTCCCAAAAAGGAGTACCCATTGTACCATTCCCGCAGCGTGTCTATATCCACCCCGTCAAGACGTTCGTGGAAGGTCCCGGTCAATTCCTTTTCCGTATAGCCGCAAAGCGCCCCCATTTCAGGCTGGAGACTGATATCTTCAAGATTGTTCAGATCGCTGAAAATACTGACTCGGCTGAATTTGCTCACCCCGGTGATGAAGCAGAACCGAATATACCGGTCGCTGTCTTTGATGACAGAGTAGAAATTTTTAAGACCGTCTCGCATCTCTTCGGCTTTGGAGGGTTTAAGGGAAGCCGGACCAAGCATCAGCGGATGGGCATTGGTTCAAGAATAATTTGTCGTAATCCAGTCTTTATATGACTCATTCAGCAGTTGCTTCCACCATGGTTGATGCTCCAGGAACCACGTAAGGGTTTTGCGGATGCCGGTTTCAAAGGATTCTTCGGGTATGAATTCAAGATCATCCTTGATCTTTTCGGCATTGATGGCATACCGCCGGTCATGCCCTGCCCTGTCTTTCACATGGGAGATCAAGGTGGCTGGATGTTTTGCCTGTGCTGCCGGAGATTTGGCAAATCGTTCAGACAGGCTTTTATCGGTGGAAAATTGTTCCAGCAACAGGTCACAGATTAGATGCACAATATCAATATTTGCCCATTCATTGGTGCCGCCGATATTATATGTCTGTCCGGGTGTCCCTTTTTTCAATATCAGGTCCACACCCCGGTTGTGGTCGTCTACATAAAGCCAGTCCCGGATCTGTTTGCCGTCACCATATATTGGCAGGGGTTTATTAAACAGGATATTGATAATCACAAGGGGGATCAGTTTTTCCGGGAACTGAAAGGGGCCATAGTTGTTGGAGCAGTTGCTGATGGTGGTATCAAGGCCGTAGGTTTCGTGGTATGCCCGGACCAAATGGTCAGAGGATGCCTTGCTGGCTGCATAGGGTGAGTTTGGTGCATAGGGGGTTAACTCTGTAAAAGGCGGGTGATCAGGCCCTAATGTGCCATACACCTCGTCTGTTGAAATATGGTGGAACCTGTGGGGTTTACTGCCCGAGTCCAGCCAGATCTTTTTGGCGGCTTTCAGCAGGGTGTGAGTGCCGACAATATTGGTGTTGATAAATTCATCCGGGCCGTGGATGGATCGGTCTACATGGGACTCTGCTGCAAAATGGACAATCGTGTCAATGTTGTGATCTTTAAGCAGGGTCTCCACAAGGGGTTGATCCAGAATGTTGCCGTGGACAAATTTAAATTTTGGATTTTTCTCAGCGCGTATCAGGTTGACCCTGTTGCCAGCGTAGGTCAGGGCGTCCAAAACCACGATGTGGTCTTCCGGGTATTTGTTGAGCCAGTAATATACGAAGTTGGTGCCGATGAAACCGGCACCGCCTGTGACAAGGAGTTTTTTCATTTCAGTTCCTGCAGTCTGAATCTCAATCATTGCGCCAGTGGACCGGCATTATATCCAAAGCCTGTCACAGAGATGCACAGGCCGAATCCGAGAAGGATGAGTGTTCCTGGTTCGAAGATAGCTTCGCCCTGTCGATTACATTGCGAAAATGCTGCCGTATACGACAAAGGAATCGAATTTATTGTAATTTTAAACTATTTAGTTTCGGGTTTGGTTCTAATTTCGCTCAGAAACACTACGGACTTTATCTATGCCTCAAGAGTAAAAAAAGCAATCAAATTTTCATAAAATTCGATTATGGTTTAATTTTGAGCCTGATTTGTCAAATCAAATAAGCACCTTATGTAAAAGGTGGGACACACCCCTATTTCTGGATGGACACTATTTACAAGATTCAATTTTCCAGATATCCCGGGCATACTCCCTGACAGCTCTGTCGCTGGAGAATTTTCCTATATTTGCCGTATTTAAAATGGAACATCGGGTCCACTGCTCCTGATCCTGATAAAGGGTACGGACCCTATCCTGGGCCTGGATAAAGGCGCGAAAATCAGCAAGGACAAGATAGCGATCTCCAAGGGCCATCAGCGAATCCCAGATGGGCAGGAAAAGATTGGGCTCTCCCGGAATAAAATGATTCAGCCTGACCATGTCCAGCGTGGTTCGCAGCTCTTCATCGCTATTGTAATAGTCCCATGGATTGTATCCTTGGGCCCTCTTTTTTTCCACCTCTTTGGCGGTCAGACCAAAAATAAAGATATTGTCTTCACCTACCTCTTCCATGATCTCGATGTTGGCTCCGTCAAGGGTGCCGATGGTCAGCGCCCCGTTTAATGCAAATTTCATATTTCCCGTACCTGACGCTTCAAGTCCCGCCGTTGAAATCTGCTCAGACAGATCGGTTGCGGGTATGATCTTCTCAGCCTGGGAAACACAATAATTCGGTAAAAAAACAACCTCAAGTTTATGGTTAACATCCGGATCATTATTCACAAGATCCGCAACGGAATTGATCAGCTTGATAATCAGTTTTGCCTGGATATAAGAAGGAGCCGCCTTGCCGGCAAAAATAACCGTCCTTGGCACAATCTCTTTGGAAGAATCCTTTTTTATCCGGTTATACAGGGTGATGACATGGAAAATATTCAACAGCTGACGTTTGTATTCGTGAATCCGCTTCACATGAACGTCAAACAGCGTATCAGGGTTTACATCCATGCCCACTTTCCGTTTGATATATTTTACCAAACGCGCTTTATTGGCCAATTTTACCTGACGCCATTTTTCACGAAAAGCAGGATTGTCTGCATGGGGAATAAGTTTTTTAAGTTGGTCAAGATCGGTAATCCAGTCTGATCCAATGGTGTCGGTGATAAGGGATGATAAAGCCGGGTTTACCTGGAGCAGCCACCGTCGAGGGGTCACGCCGTTTGTGACATTGATAATTTTCCCCGGAAAAATAATGTTAAAATCGTGAAATAATTTATCTTTGAGAATCCTGGAATGAAGGACGGCCACGCCGTTGACCGTGTGGCTCCCCACAATGGCCAGATGGGCCATACGCACCCTTTGTTCCGAGCCGTCTTCAATTATGGAGATACGGTGTAATAACTGGGGGTTGTTCGGATACTGTTTTTCCACCATGTTTAAAAACCGTCTGTTTATCTCGTAAATGATCTCCATATGACGAGGCAGCAACCTTGAAATAAGGCGGACCGGCCAGGACTCCAGGGCTTCTGGAAGCACTGTGTGGTTGGTATAGGCAAACGTTTTTACTGAAATTTCCCAGGCAGTCTCCCATTCAAGGTCTTCCTCATCGAGCAATAGACGCATGAGTTCGGGAATGGCAATGGCAGGATGGGTGTCGTTGAGCTGAACCGCAACCCGGTCTGGCAATAATTTGAAATCCGGGTTGTGCTTTTTAAACCTGCGCACAATATCCTGGAAGGTGGCCGCCACAAAGAAATACTGCTGTTTGAGGCGAAGTTCCTTGCCCACATCTTTCTCATCACTGGGATAAAGCACCTTGGATATATTTTCCGTGAGTACCTTGCTCTCCATTGCGCCAATATAGTCGCCCTGATTAAACTCCTCCAAAGAAAACTCCTGGCTGGACATGGCTGCCCACAGCCGCATGTTGTTCACATTCTGGGTACCGTAACCCGGAATAAGAATATCACAGGCCATGGCATTCATGTCTAACGTATCCACCCACCGGTAACAAAGCTTGCCCGAACTGTTTTTATAGAGTTCAGACCTGCCGTAAAACTGAACATTGTATAAAAATCCCCGGCGCTTGAATTCCCAAGGATTGCCCCATCGCACCCAGTTATCGCATTGTTCAACCTGATACCCGTTCACAATGGTTTGATAAAATATGCCGTAATCATACATGATACCATAGCCATATGCCGGGATATTCAAAGATGCCATGGAGTCCATGTAGCACGACGCAAGCCTACCCAAGCCCCCGTTGCCAAGGCCTGCATCCCACTCCTGCTCCTCAATCTCCTCCATGGTAAAACCGGTTTCTTCCAGGGTTTTTTCGCACGCTTTGTTCAATTGCATATTGGTGACATAATTCATTAAAAACCGGCCGGGCAAAAACTCCAGGGAAAGATAATAGACCCGTTTTGCACTTCTATCGTAGAAAGAACGCTGGGAGTTGAGCCACCTTTTCACCAACCGGTCACGGACACTGTAGGCCAACCCCTTGTAATAAGTGTCTTTCCTGGGGGGATAAAAATCATTCCCCATGGTTGTCATGATGTGATGTTTGATATCTTCGTTAAGATCTGTGGCTGGCTGGTCATTGCTTTCCGGAGTCTTACCCGGATAACGTTTCTGGTTTTCCATGATACACTTCCCCACTTATAATAAGAGTAACCCCCAAAATCAATCTTCCTGGTCCTTTTTGCAGCCACCGCCTTTTTCGCCGGTGCCCGGATCCAGTCCAAGGTGCTCACGGACGCTGCATATATCATTGCCTTCCACCACCCAGGAACCGTCATGGGCCACCACCAGGGGCACGAAAGAGACATCAGCTTTATTGAGCAGATCAAACGTTTTGTTTATACGTTGGTTCGCCTTTTCACAGCCCTTTGCCGGGCCAATTTTTTTCATGGTTTTATATGCACCATAGCCAAGGTGTTCGCAGATGACATGGGCAGTCATGGCTTTGCTGTTTTCTCCCAAAACCGGATATATGACCAGTTTCAGGGCAAGATCCGCTTCTGCTGCAACTTCTTCTAAGCCGTCAAGAAGCGCCTTGCAGTGGCTGCAGGCCGGATCTGAAATAACATAGATGAATTTATCAGACACGCCTCCCGGCGCAAAGCTCAAAGAAACCAGATCTGCCAGCTCTGGGCCATGGAGTTTAAAAAACGATTTACGCATCTCCACATCCTTTGCCTCTTTCTCCTTGGCTTTTTTTCTTTCTGCATCAGCAACCTCAGAGAGGCTGGACATGGTCATCCGTGTGATGGATACACCGTTTTTATACATCTGGCCGGCCACAATGAAATCCTTGCCCGCGTATACCGGCGCAAGACCGCCGTTAATGGAGAGTACGGCTTCACAAAGAACGCCCTGCTCTTTTTTAAATACCAGTTCCGCATCTTTGGGTATAGAGACCTGGGTTTGTAACCAGGCTAAGGTAACGTGTTCGCATACCGATTCTGCATGCCCCGAAGAAACACCGGCTGAAAATATGAAAAATCCCAGCATAAAAACAGCAAGGCGCCTGAAACACATTCCGGGTGTAATGATCTTTTTCATTAGGGTCAACAAAATAGTCAACAAAATATTTTCCTTTACTAGTATTAATGCCCGTCTACGGAAGAAAGTCGCGGACTGGGTGTACAAAACACGTCCACATTATCAATGCACAAAAAGGACTGGCGAATCCTTGCCGCCTTGATCCTTGCCTTTTCCACACTTTGGGCCGGTATTTTATTCTTCTCATACCAGAGATCAGGATCTGATAAAAATTCAATCAGATGGGTTTCAGCCTGGTCTGCATTCTTACAGGACTTCACAAGATGGGGAGTGAATGCGGGCCCGTATTTTTTATCTGCGATTTTCTGGGTCTGCTTTCTGGCATTGTCCCATAAATTATCCGGGTCCAGAAGGATAATGGGGGCCAGAGGATTTTCATGAAGTTTCATGGATGTGATGGTGATGCTCAACTCTTCGGCACTGCCGTACCCACCGGTATTGATAACGGGCAGGTTGCTCAATTTCTGCAGATGATCCTGGCGGGCAAGGCGCAGGCCTTCATTATATTTAATAAACCCGTCACAGGTGGTTAAAGAGGCCTGTTCCTCCCCTTCAAGCTCAATGGCGATGCCCACACTCATGATATTGTGCCGGCGGGCCAAATCATTGGCTTCCTTCATTAGACCGGGCCCCCCACCGTGGACAATGCCCATCTCATCACCTAAACGCAGGGCCAGGCGATTAATCAAATCAATGGTCAGGCCGTTGTCCACAGCTTTGGCATGTGACCCGTAAAAGGCAAACCAGAACCTTACCCGATCAAAGCGCTCCCAGTCGTCAGGTTCCATGAAGCACCCGTGGTAAAATGAATATAGTTTGTCGATCACAGGATCGTACCTCATGAATTCGCACCTGTCCTGACCGGCATGGGTCAAAGAGATCATGTGCCGTATCTCGTCATCGGCGAAACACGGATTTTCCGCATTTATAAGAAATGTGCATAACCCGGTTCTTCTCAGCGCATCCACCACTTCCCGCTCCGGAAAATCCCGGCCGATAAATACCCGGGAATTGACCCCGCCCAGAACGGACAGCTTGCCAAGAGTCTCCTTGAGCCTGTCACCCAGGGTTTCTGGAATGGTCGGCTCATGGCGGCGCTGGGTACTTTTGGCCAGACAGTTTTTAATGATCTCCAGTTGGGCTTCCCCTTTGATATCCATGGCCCGGGGCACCTGGATGAAATTACCCTTGTACAGGATCAGGCCCATGGCTTTTTCATCCAGAATATCGAACAGATTGGATACCTCTGCATGGGTAAGCAGATCGCACAGCCGGTACCCTTCCTTTACCCTGGTCTTTTCCAGGGGGACGGTCAAGGGGTTGTGACTTCTAAAAAAACGAATGCGGATACGAATATCACTCAAAGGTACCGGGGTTTTCCCAAAATGATACAGTTCCACCTGCCGGTTTCTGAAGGTGCGGAAAGGATCCAGCACCCTGGCAGGCAGATGGATGATGTCATCTTTTTCCGGGGTAACCACGGCATCAATGATACCGTAAATGTCACCCAAAGAAATTTTAATCGCCCCCACAAAAAGCGCACCCGGATTTAGAAGGGTATGATCCGGATCCATGGGCACCCTAGACCGAATGGCATTCAGGGCGCTTCGCCCCTTCTTAATTACCGCGTCAATACTGGATCGGATCATGGCTTCGGGTTCAAAACAATATTGGAAAGAGGAGAGTGCCACCTCAATATAGTCGCACGTTTTTCCGGTTGAAGCATCGATTTCCTGACGGATATCAAACCCTTCATAATACCCCTTGCCCACCCGGTTGCCCACAAAAAGCCGTTTGTGAAGATAATGGCGAACATCCCGGATACGCAGTTCCGGATCCATAACGACCAGCCGCCCGATTTCATCCCCAGTCTCAAACAAATCAAGGGCGTTGGTCAAAAGTGGGTTCAGATTTCGGATTATACCGGAAAGCAGAATCTTTGAACCGTCAATCTCCGGCGTCGGCGGGGTTTCACCGCGCATGTGGGTGTCGGTCAAAATGCCCATCTGGGCATTGCCGCTTCTGCCGGAAAAAAACCAGGGTTTGCCCTCCTTTAAAGAAGATACGATATAATCCGACACTTTGGGGAACAAAAACCGAAGATCCATCTGCTCTTCTCCGGACGCATGAAGGGCAATGGTATCAATATAACCGTCCGGGCTGACTATTTTGGGTATGTCCATCAAAAGCCTTATTTTCAAGTGAGCTTGTGCAAATAACCTGAACCATCAAGGGGTAAGCATAAGTCCGGGGTACTTATACGTCAAGAAAAAATACATTTTGAAAAAACTGGATAAATCAATGTCCAGCCGGTTAATTACCAAACAAGCGCTTAGACCATATCCGCCCACGACTCTTAGCGTTTGAAGGAAAGATTTTGCTTGACCCGGGACCCGATTCTTGTTAACCATCATCCCTTATGAAAGTTAACCAAACATTGCCGGATAAAAGGCAAACGATCCTTGAGGTTTTGTACCGGTCGAATGGTGAACCTGTTTCCGGGGTCAAAATCAGTGAAGCAACCGGAATTTCCCGGGTTGCGGTCTGGAAACATATTAAGGCATTAAAGCAGGCCGGCGTCGATATTAAGGGC
>NZ_DDYV01000248.1:0-5309 GCF_002348205.1 Desulfobacter sp. UBA2225
CCTGGCGGTAAAGTCTTTTGGCGATCAGTTTGTTCATGGCAAGAGCGGAGCCTAAAACACCTGCCCCCTGATAGGGAATGTCTAAAAGATCCAAAAGCCCCTGAACCGTACCGTCTTCCCCAAAGGGGCCATGGAGAATAATCAGGGCCGCATCAATATCCGGTGCATCTGTTACAAGCTTTGCCAGATCAAATTTGGGATCATACCGTTTGATGTCGTATTTTTCTTTATCAAGGGATTCAAATACCTGATTTCCGCTGTTTAAGGATACTTCCCGTTCTGAAGATACACCACCTGATAACAGGGCCAGCCTGATTTTTTTCATACACTTCTCCTGTGGTATTGATTGGATGATCAGCCTTGGATGATGTTCTGACGCGCTTTTTCGAACTCTTCTTTGGAGATCAGATCCTTTTCATAAAGCCCGTTGATTTCCAGCAATTTGCGTTCCGCCCTGTCATCTGCGCTTTCAATGAGGCGGGTATCGGCATAGGGGGAAATATTGGCGTGGCTTTGCAGCAAGGGGGGCTCTTTGGCTTTGATTTCAAAGGACGCAAGGCCGCCGAGCAGTCGTATTTCCACAGCCCTGTCATGGAATTGCGGGGTGCCCAGCACCTCGCTTAACGAGGAAGATGTTTCTCTCATCCTGTGGTAAATGAACCAGACAATGGAGAGTACCAGGATGGCAATGCCTGCCATGATCCATGGAAGATAATGATAAATGCCCTGGAACAGCAACGCGGTCAGGCCGATGCCGGCCAAAAGAAATACGTGGAGCAGCAGGATAAAATAGGCAACAAAAATATTTTTAAATAATCCGTCTTTGTCTTTTTTGTGTATACTCATTTTATTTTTCTCAATAATGACGTTTTGTACCGATCCCGGGCCAAGGCGCTGCCGGGTCCGTTTGAACAAACCGCATCAAGCTTGGCCATCAGGTAATTTAGTTTTTTATGCAGCTTTGCCTTTACGTAGACCCGCATCAGGAAGTCAATTCTATTAAACCAGGCCGTGTTTTGCAAGCTATTTTCTTGACACCTAAAGGGCAATACTGTATCACCACTATGCCAATTATTAATTATAGATACGATACCTATGAGCAAGCAAAAGAATATATCAAAGATCAGGAACATCGGGATCATGGCCCACATTGACGCGGGCAAGACCACGGTGACGGAGCGCATTCTCTATTATACGGGAAGGTCCCATAAGATAGGTGAAGTGCATGACGGCGAGGCCACCATGGACTGGATGCAGGATGAGCAGGAGCGAGGGATTACCATTACTTCGGCCGTGACCTACTGTCTGTGGAAAGGGGCTACCATCCAAATCATCGACACCCCGGGCCATGTTGATTTCACCGTGGAGGTGGAACGGGCTTTGCGAGTTCTGGACGGGGCCATTGGGGTGTTTTGCGCCGTGGGCGGGGTGGAACCCCAGTCCGAAACGGTCTGGCGTCAGGCAGATCGGTACAAGGTCCCGAGAATGGCCTTTATCAACAAAATGGACCGCACCGGTGCCGATTTTTTTGCCGCCTGTAATTCCATCCGGAAAAAACTGGCTGCCAATCCCGTGATGATCCAGGTACCCATTGGGGCCGAGGACCAGTTCCGAGGCGTTATTGACCTTTTGACCATGGAGCAGATTGCCTGGAACGATGAGACCCTGGGCGCTGAATACACATCTGGGCCCATTGACGATGAGTTTCTGGATCTGGCCGAAGCGTACCGGGATAAACTGCTTGAAGCAGTGTCCGAACTTGACGACACCATCATGGAAAAATACCTGGGCGAAGAAGAGATCTCCGTGGATGAACTTCGGGCGGCCATCCGGGCTGCCACCATCCGCCGGACCATGGTTCCTGTATTGTGCGGATCAGCCCTTAGGAACAAAGGGATTCAGCCGCTTCTGGACGCCATAGACTATTACCTGCCAAGCCCCAAGGACGTTCCCCCGGTTAAAGGTGAGCACCCGGAAACCGGTGACATCCTTGAGTTCAAGCCGGAAAAAAATGGTCCGCTGGCTGCCCTGATTTTCAAGGTATCCATGATCGAGGGCCGAAAACTCTCCTTTGCCCGGATCTATTCAGGGAAAATTGCTTCGGGGGCGGATGTCTTTAATCCTGCCCTGAACCGCAAAGAGAAATTGTCCAGACTTTTAAGGATGCACGCCAACAAGCGCGAACGCCTGGATGAGGCATCGGCCGGTGATATCGTCGGTATTGTGGGGCTTAAGGATTCCGGTACCGGTGATACCCTTTGCAATCCGGACCATCCGGTATTTTTGGAAAAAATGGAATATGCGCAGCCGGTTATCTCGATTGCTATTGAGCCCAAAACCCATGCCGACCAGGAAAAGCTTGATGATGTGCTGGCAAAATTCATGATTGAGGATCCCACCCTTAAAACCAGCAAGGATGAGGAGACCGGCCAGACCATTTTATCTGGCATGGGCGAGCTTCATCTCGAAATCATCATTTCAAGGATGGTCAAGGAGTTCAATACCAGTGTGAATGTGGGCAAACCCCAGGTCGTTTACCGGGAAATCATTACAGCGCCTGCAACCGGTCAGGCCGTGTTTGAACGGGAGATCCAGGGTAAAGCCCATTATGCCAACCTTACCGTGGAACTTAATCCCCTGGGCCGGGGCCAGGGAATTACCTTCAAATCCCTTGTACCCGAGGAAAAAATTGCGCCCCAGTATCTTCAGAATATTGAAACCGCAATCAGGGAGAGCCTGGAGGGTGGGTTTCTCAAAGGATATCCCATTGTGGATATTGAAATTGTCCTGGTTGACGGGTTCAGCGAGGAAGGCAAGGCATCTGAGCTTGGCTTTGGGGTCTGTGCAGCCATGGCCGTAAAAGAGGCCCTGAAAAAAGCCAAAATGGCCTTGCTTGAACCCATCATGGATGTGGAGGTGTTCGTGCCTGATGCCAATATGGGGGATGCCATTGCAGACCTGAACGCCAGGGGAGGCAGAGTGGAATCTATTAGCGCGAAATCCGGCATCCAGGTCGTCAAAGCTGTGGTCCCCTTGTCAAGAATGTTTGGCTATTCCACAGCGATTCGTTCCGCCACCCAGGGACGGGGCACCTTTACCATGCAGTTTAAGCGTTTTGATGCGGTGTGACGCAATTATTGAATTGGAGGTTATCATGGGAAAACCCGCAGCCCGCGTTACAGATATGGTGGCTCATCCGTTACCGCCGGTGCTAACCGAGCCCGGCAGCAAAACAGTGCTGATCAACAATTTGCCTGCCTGCCGAATGGGAGATACCGTGCTGGAAGCTATTGGCCCCCCCAACAAGATCACTATGGGGATGATGACGGTTTTGATTGGTGACTGACAGCCATGGGTTGACCTGGTCTGTCAACACCCTTTCGTTGTCGGGTTTCATTTCATTCAACCCAACCTACGCAGTGGACGAAATTAGAACCAAGCCCAAAATATTCTACTCGGTTCCCTTCCCTTTTTCGCCCTTGTCTTTCAGATTCTCCAGTTCGTTTTGGGCCTTTTCCCGCATCTTTTCATCGTCCAGGGTGTCAATTGCCCGTTCAAGCTGGCGGGCTGCATTTTGTTCGTCATTGATCCGGGCATAATACACCCCGAGATAATAGTTGGACAGGGCCTGTTTTGACTGCCTGGACATGATTTCGGCCATGTGGTAGTTGGCTTTTTCAAATCCGGGTTTGCCGCTGCCAAGTACATGTTCAAGTCCCTTTTCGGCTGCCGGCAGATTGCCGTTTTGAATCTGGGCAACGCAGCGGTTAAAAATGGCCCAGTCCCCCAGCAGGGGATCGTCTGCCATACTGTCCAGAATCGTTATGGCGCGGGTGTATTCAGTGTTGCTGATGTAAAGCCGGCCTAATTCCAAAAGAATCATCGGTTCAAACGGATCTTTTGTCAGGGCTTTATTGAGCTGTTCAATTCCTTCATTTATTCGTGTGGACCGGCCGTACAAAAGGCCCAGGCCGTAGTGAAACGCCACATTGTCAGGATCGTTTTGCAGGGCAATTTCAATTTTTGGGATGTATGTATCAATGTCGCCGTAAAGGCCGATGACCCGATATTTGACCATGTTGTAGTCCAAATTTTTTGGTGGTGCGGGTTTGTCGGCAGGCGGTTTGTAATCTGCAAGAATTCCGGATAAATGTGATACCCTGGCTGCTGTGCCCGGGTGGGTTTTAAAGTAATCGGGAATATTTTCAATTCCCTGGTAGTCAGCCTGTCTGATTTTCAGCAGACTGTCCAGTATCCCTTGGGGCGAATATCCTGTTTGTTCAAGAAAAAGAACCGCTTTCTGGTCTGCTTCGGTTTCATTTTCCCGGGTATAGGTCAGCATGGCTGACTGCCCGGCAGCCATGGAGCCAATGCTCAGGGCCTGGCCCGCTTCCGAACTGCCTGCCGCAGCGCCTACCAGAATACCGGCCACCATCCCGGCCAGGCTGCCGGTTGCCACTATTTTGGACCGGTCGATGGACTGGGATACATGTCTGCCCACCGCATGGCCGATCTCATGGGCGAGAATGCCTGCAAGTTCGTCCATATTATCCAGAGACGCAATTAATCCGCGGTGTACAAAAATATTGGCAGCCGGCATTGCAAAGGCATTAAAGGAGTCGTCATTGATTATAAAAAAATCAAAATGAAAGGGCTGGGGCGGCAATGGCTTGACAATGGCGTTGCCCACAATTTCAATCATCTTCTGGGCAACGGGATCATAAAGAATCACATCTTTATTTTTCATGAGTTGTAAATATTCTTTGCCAAGTTTAAGTTCATCGGGAATGGAGATGGCAAAGGTGCTGGTCGGGCATAAAAGGACAAAGAGCAGAATAATGCTTACAGTCTGTTTTAATTGTGTCATGTTTACCAAGAGCTGTTTTTTTTGACGGTTGACGGTTGACGGTTTTGTCAGAGGCCGGCCACATCGATGAATTCAGTATTCTCCATGGATAATTCAATGCGGAAGATATAATTATTGATTTTAAAGGAGAGCCGTCGGTTTTCCGTGTAAGTGTCGTTAATGGACAGGGAGATTGCCGAACTGATGGTTAATGCCTTGGGCTGGCCGTAGCAGGCATTCAGGTCATATGCTTCTTCTACGGCTTTTATCAGCTGCCCCATGAGCTGGTTTGTGATTTCTCCGATGGTATCCGGCACTTCAGGGTCGGAAGTAGAGACGGCCAGCTCATCTTCGGGCATGCCCATGTTGATCATGTAATGCCTGTAAATTTCAAATGCAGCCTCCTCACTGAAATTGAAAATCACAAGACCCATATAGTCTCCGTAGAACTGAACAAAGCAGG
>NZ_DDYV01000335.1:0-2640 GCF_002348205.1 Desulfobacter sp. UBA2225
CACTTCAGGGTCGGAAGTAGAGACGGCCAGCTCATCTTCGGGCATGCCCATGTTGATCATGTAATGCCTGTAAATTTCAAATGCAGCCTCCTCACTGAAATTGAAAATCACAAGACCCATATAGTCTCCGTAGAACTGAACAAAGCAGGTCAGATCCGGTCTCATGGATATTCTGGGGATTTTCTGGATGGTGTTGGCGTAGTTTATTTCTTTCCCTGTGCTTTTTTCAAGTATGCATTGGGTGGTATTCAGGAAAATTTTGGCAATACTGTCGATGGAATGATTGTTTGATATTTCCATTGTGGCTCCTTCATGGAATTGCGTGGTGTTATCCGGTCGGGTGATGTTTTGATAACCTTAAAATTATGGACAAAACAGGTTAAAATGTCAAATTCTTATCGCTCGCCTCGTTTATAAGCCGCCCCCAGCCAGGCCGGGGCATTTAGGCGCTTTGGATCTTTAAAGGATATGCCCAGAAGGATGATCAGGGTGGACAGGTAGGGCAGCATGGCCAGAAAATTGGGGGATATCCCCAGGGGTTGGAGCAGGTATTGGAGTACAAAAATGCCGCCAAAAAGGAATGAGGCAAAAATGGCCCGGCCCGGATTCCACAGGGCAAATATGGTCAGGGCAATGGCAATCCAGCCGCGGCCGGCAGTCATGCCTTGCACCCAGGAGGATGAGTAGGAAATGGACAGGTGGGCCCCGGCAAGGGCTGAGAAAACACCACCCACCATAATGCAGGCATATCGAATCAAAGAGACGTTTACCCCCTGGGTCTCTGTGGCTTTGGGATTTTCTCCGGTGGATCTGATCTGAATGCCTATGCGGGTGCGCTCCATGAAAAACCAGGCGGCTATGGCCAGGACAATGGCCAGGTAAAGAAAGGGAGTTTGGTGGAAAAGAGCTTTGCCGATCCAGGGCAGGTCCGATAAAAAGGGCAGGGGCAGATCATCCATTTTAACGGCCAGGGGCCGGCCGACATAAGGCTTTCCCATCATCCCGGACAGTCCCAATCCCAGCATGGTCAAAGCAAGGCCTGATACCACCTGGTTGGCCTGCAGCGTCACCGACGCAAAGGCATGGATGAAGGAGACTGCAACGCCTGCCGCCATGGCGGCAAGTACGCCAAACCAGGGATGGCCCGTGGTCATGGTGACAATAAAGGCGGTGACGGCACCGATGGCCATGACGCCTTCTACACCAAGATTAAGGATGCCGGCCCGTTCGCAGATAATTTCGCCGGTTGTGGCCAAAAGCAGTGGTGTGCCTGCCACCATGGTTCTTTGAATTATTGAAATGATGATGTCTTCCATGATGTTTAGCGGATTTGAATTTTGTTATATAAAAAGAAATCGCCCATGATGAGAAAGATGAGCAGGATACCGTTGACAATTTCAACTGTGGCCGCAGGCAGTCCCAGGGATATCTGGATAGCGTCTCCGCCCACGATAATGCCGGCAAAAAACAGACCCGACACAATGGCAAACAAGGGGTTCAGCTTGGCCAGCCAGGCCACGATGATGGCCGTGAATCCATACCCCGATGATACCGAGGCCGGATACCCCAGGTAATGATGGATGCCTGCCACCTCACCCACACCGGCAAATCCGGCAACTCCCCCTGAAACGGCCATGAGAATGAGGCTGGTTTTAAGAAAATTAATGCCCGCATATTTACCGGCATCCGGATTTTCTCCCACCACCCGGGCTTCATATCCGAATCGGGTTCTATAAATTAAAACACACAGGCCTACCGAACAGACAATGGCCAGGATCAGGGTGGCATAATGAATACGAGATCCCGGCAGTACGCTTAAAATGGCCGCGTCAGGCAGGGGATCCGTACCCGGAAATCCAAACCGGGTTTTCCCCTTCCATGGTCCCACAATGAGCATGGTTAAAAATTCTGCACAGATATAGTTGAGCATCAGGGTGGTAATGACCTCGTTGATGGCATATTTAATTTTCAGTATGGCCGGGATAATGCCCCATAATGCACCGCCGATGAAGCCGGCTGTAAATATCAACGGAACGATAAGTGCAGAGGGCAGGGCGTTTCCCAGATGCTGGGCCGTCCATGTGGCAAAAATGGCGCCCATGAGCAGCTGGCCCTCGGCACCGATATTCCAGAATTTGGCCCTGAAGGCAAGGGTCAGGCCGGCCCCGATGAGAATTAAGGGAATGGCCTTGGTAATGGTTTCCTTGATGCCGTAAACAGAGCCAAATGATTCAATAAAGATTTGGGACACCGCATACAACGGGTTGACGCCTCCGGTAAGGAAAATAAGGCCGATGGCCAGTACGCCGGCCCCAAGGGCGCAGATATTGGTTATAAAGGACCTTAAATGGGTGATATTGTAGCGGTTGCTTGTAGTAATCCGTATCATGGGTAATATATCTTGTGGCTGCTCCCCTCCTGAATCAAAGATTCAGAAGGGGCTTCTAAGCGACCGGGGTCGCTAACGTGTCCAACCCGACACGCAAAATGTTTATGGCTGCATTATGATCGCGGTTTGCAACAAAACCGCATGAGCAACGATGCGTACGAACAGACAAGGATTTCTTGACAATTTGACCACAGGCCGAACACTTCTGGGAAGTATACTGTGGCGATACGCCTATGATCTGTTTGCCTTGT
>NZ_DDYV01000172.1:0-4251 GCF_002348205.1 Desulfobacter sp. UBA2225
TTCAAAAGTTACTCAGACTATGGATCCGCCGTTGGATGTTTTATGCGGCGGCGGATTTATAACCATTCTAAAAAACAGGAGGAGTCATCATGTCAATAGGCACAATTTTACTCATAATACTGGTACTGGCGCTATTGGGTGTAATCCCTGTCTGGCCGCATAGCCACTCATGGGGTTATGGCCCCAGCGGAGGACTCGGGCTTATCGTGCTGATCCTTTTGATTCTGGTCGTGCTGGGCAAAATTTAGCTCAAATCAAAGATTAAACAGGAGAAAAGACTATGAAATTTTTTCGTACCATGATTGCTTTACCGCTCATTACCGCTTTATTTCTATTCGGATGTGTTGCCCGGCAACCGGTCCAGCCCATTCCCGATTTTACCCCAACCATATTTAATTCAGACGATTATGTCTCTTCCGTGGATAATTTTCTCATTATTCTGGATGCATCCAGCTCCATGGATGATATGTATAACGGAAATAAAAAATTCACAGTTGCCCGTGAAATTGTAAAACGGTTGGGTCAGACCCTGCCGGAACTGGGTCAGAATGCCGGTCTCAGGTCTTTTGGACACAGCCAGCAAGTATCTGATAAGTTGACGGTTCTTTTTTACGGCATGGAAAAATACACCCAAAAGGGTTTGAATGAAAAATTAGATCTGATCACAGCCCCAGGTGGTACCAGCCCTATGCATGAAGCCTTAACCCAAGCCAGACGGGATTTTAATGGTTTTTCAGGTAAAACAGCGGTTATTATTATCAGTGATGGCCAACCGGTGATGAGTCTATCGTCTCCCATAACCCTGGCGGCAGCCCAGGCACTGAAAGATCAAAAGGGCATGGGCCTTTGTTTTTATCCCATCTTTGTCGGCGATGATGAAAAAGGGGCGATCCTGATGGATGATATTGCCCGGATCGGTAGCTGCGGCTTTGTCACCAAGGCGGATGAATTGCTGACAGGCAGCGGTATGGGGCAGTTTGTGAAGGATGTTTTTCTAACCGAAAAAGTCATGGTTCAGGCACCGGTTGTCACTCCAGTACCGGTTGTCACTCCAGTACCAGTAGTTGAAAAAGTCTGGGTGGTGAATGAAGCTTATTTTGATTTTGATAAAATTATTATCAAACCGGCAGGTTTTGATTATCTTGACAAGGTCGCCGATGTTCTGAAATCCCGTCCCGATCTTTTTGCTAAAATCCAGGGGCATACGGACAGCATCGGTACCAAAGCGTATAATGAAGTCTTATCACTGAGACGGGCTGAGGCTGTAAAGACCTATCTTATTAACAAGGGAATTGATGAAAATCGTCTGTCCTGCGAGGGATTCGGGTTCTCAAAACCGGTGGAATCCAACAAAACAGATAAGGGCAGGGCATTGAACCGACGCGTTGAAATTTATCCGAATAATATTTAAAAGTTCAGTGGTAAAAAAATCTCCCCTGGGTGGATTCCGTGACCCAAGGGAGAACCTTTTACTCGATGAAACATCCATTCTATAACCTTTGGAACGGGAATGGTGGTAGATGCCTTTGAGGATATAGGTCGGTAGCTTGAGAAAACAGCATGCCGGATGGCTCAAAAAGACCACGGCTGCCTACGGCCGGTGCCTGGCTTGATCAGGCTGCCGGCTGTTTTTGATCAGGTGCTGATAAAATTGTATGGTCTGGTGGGCAATACAGGTCCATGAAAAGTGGTTTTCAATTCTTTTGCGGGCCGCCGCACCCATCTGTGCGCCTTTTTCCGGTGCCCGAATCAGGGTGTTGATGGCAGCTGCCAGATCCGCAGCATAGATTTCCGGTTTTGCGGGCTCAGCATCTTCTTTTGCGTCAAAGGGAACCAGCAGTCCGGTTTCTTTATGAACCACCACCTCGGGAATCCCCCCGACAGCCGCAGCCACAACCGGCGTACTGCACGCCCCGGCCTCAAGGTTGATAATACCAAAAGGCTCATACACCGAGGGGCACACAAACACAGCAGCATGGCTGTAAAGGACCGGCAGATCCTGCAAGGGGATTGTTTCAGAAAGCCAGAGCAGGTCCCGCCCCATTGTCTGCCTGGCTGTTTCCACCCGGGTTTTCATTTCCCGGGCAATGTCGCCGGTATCAGGGGCACTGGCACACAGCACTGTCTGTACGCCCGGGTCCACCATGGAAATGGCCCGGATCAGATGCATGATCCCCTTCTGCCGGGTTATCCGGCCCACAAAAAGGATATAAGGCCTGTCCGGATCAATGCCGTAGGACCTGAGAATATCCGGCCGGGATATGGGACTGAAAAAACGGGTATCAACCCCGTTATAAATG
The DNA here is from genome assembly GCF_002348205.1 of Desulfobacter sp. UBA2225. Lineage (NCBI taxonomy): Bacteria > Pseudomonadati > Thermodesulfobacteriota > Desulfobacteria > Desulfobacterales > Desulfobacteraceae > Desulfobacter > Desulfobacter sp. UBA2225. Next base: position 2,301 of record NZ_DDYV01000172.1, read on the forward strand.
ACTTGAATCTTTTCAGGGTGAATATGGTACAGGTCCATCACGTTCTGTTTCATTGTCTCGGACACGGCAATAATACCGTCTGCATTTTCCATGGCGGTTTTTTCCAGCCAGCAGGTGGCATGGTAGCTGTCACCGAGCTGGTCTCTTTTCCAGGGGCGGTGGGGCTCGAGGGAATGGGTGGTGACAACCAGGGGGGCCTGGAGAATCTCCTTGAGCAGACACCCGGCCATATAGGTGTACCAGGTATGGCAATGGATCACGTCAGCCGCATCCGCAATGCCGGTCATGATGGCATTGCGCAGCAGGGTGTCCGCCAGTTTGGGCCGCTTCAGTTCTAATGCCTGAAAATTTCCCACGGGCACACCAGAGACCCGCAGATTTGTCCCGGCATCTTTCTGGCTACCGAAACACAGAACATCGAAAATATCTGTGTCCGGGGACAGGGCTGTCATTTCCCGGAGAAGATGTGCAACATGAACGCCGGCCCCGCCGTAAATATGGGGGGGATACTCATTGGTCAAAGTTAATACTTTCATCGGTTATTCCGTTATTTACCGCTTCTCTCCTGCGGGGTGGAAATATGTTCAGGGGCATCCTGTTCCAATTGCATTTTCTGCAGAAAAACCATACCCAGGGGCGGCAGGACCAGGTTCAGGGAAAAGGAACGTCCGTGGGACGGCACCGGCGAGGCCTCAATCTGTCCCAGGCTGCCCTGGTTGCTGCCCCCGTATTCTTTGGCATCACTGTTGAGGCATTCTTTCCAGACCCCATCCGCAAAAACCCCCAGCCGATAATTGGGCCGGGGTATTGGCGTGAAATTACATACAGCAATAATTTCATCTGCTGATGATCCCCCGAACCGCAAAAAGCTGAGGGTGGATTGCTGCACATCATGGCAGTCGATCCATTGGAATCCCTGGGGGGAAAAATCACCTGAGTGCATGGCCGGGGTGCGCCGGTAAAACTGGTTCAGATCTTCGATCCAGCGCTGAAGCCCCTTGTTGAGTGGATTTTCCAGCAAATGCCAGTCCAGGCTGCTGTCATGGTTCCATTCTCGGATCTGGCCGATTTCGCCCCCCATGAAAATAAGTTTTTTGGCCGGCTGGGCATACATATATCCAAAAAGCAGACGCAGATTGGCAAACTTCTGCCAGTCATCACCCGGCATTCTTCCCTGCAAAGACCCCTTGCCGTGGACAACTTCATCGTGGGACAAAGGGAGCACATAGTTTTCCTTAAAGGCATATATCATCCGAAACGTCAGTGTATCGTGACGAAAGCTGCGGTGGATGGGATCCATGGACATGTAGGCCAGGGTGTCGTGCATCCATCCCATGTCCCACTTCATATCAAATCCCAGCCCGCCCAGGTGCACTGGCCTGGAAACCATGGGCCAGTCCGTAGATTCCTCAGCTATGGTGATTGTCCCTGGAAAATTGGCATGGAGCACCTCGTTGAACCGCTTCAGAAAGTCAACGGCTTCCAGGTTTTCCCTGCCCCCGAATTTGTTGGGGATCCACTCACCCGGTTTGCGGGAATAGTCCAGATAAAGCATTGAGGCAACAGCATCCACCCTGACGCCGTCAATGTGATAGTTTTCCAGCCAGAATTGGGCACTGCTGATGAGATAGCAGATAACCTCATTGCGGCCATAGTTGAAAATCAGACTTTTCCAGTCAGGATGAAACCCCTTGCGCGGATCTTCGTGTTCAAACAGATGGGTGCCGTCAAAATATCCCAGCCCGTGTTCATCACTGGGAAAATGAGAGGGCACCCAGTCGAGAATCACACCGATGTTCTTCTGGTGCAGCTGTTCCACCAGATACATGAAATCCTGGGGCGTGCCGAAACGGCTGCTGGGGGCAAAATAGCCCAGACACTGATATCCCCAGCTACCGTAAAAGGGATGTTCCATGACCGGCAGAAACTCCACATGGGTAAACCCCATCTT
>NZ_DDYV01000139.1:0-7518 GCF_002348205.1 Desulfobacter sp. UBA2225
CAATGATCCAAAGCCCCATGACGGTTTTTCCTGCCCCGGTGCCTGCCTCAAGTAACCCCTGTTCCCTGGACAAAACATCATTGACGGCCTGCTGCTGCAATTCCCGAAGTGACCCGGCAAAAGAAAAGTCAACCGGTTCCAGGCTCCGGCGATTGTCCACAATCTGGATGCTTTCGCCCATTCTTGAGCATAAGTTGTAAAGCTTCCTAGCACATCCCCGCGGGCAGATTAACCCTTCTGTGTCTTCTTCATAGAATTTAAGTTCCGGGTCAATGCCCATGGTGTACCTGCCTTGCTTGACTGCATCCAAGTATTTCGGGTTTGGCATGGTCAGATATTGCTTAACTGCCTGCCGCGTAGCTGCCCCCAGGTTGGTTAAAATTGACTTGCTGTTCAACTCAAAATTCATGTATATATATCCTTCGTTCATTCTGTTTCCGGCCTGCCGGGGTTATCGGTCCGGGCAGGCCCTTTTCGATTCGTCGTTTCCGCCCTAAAGCACATGAAGCCTTGCCGGGTTCCGTCTCTTCTCTTCAATCCACTGAATCAAATCATCAGCAATGTTTTTCACATAATGAAGGGCGTCTAATCCGTCCTGTGTGTGCATCAGGTCCGGGCAATCCTTGAGCCTGGTCAATTCTTCAATCGCTACTTCAATTTTCCACTCTGCACATTCCTGTACAGTTAAAATCCGTTCGGTTGTCATAGTCGTTTCCTTTCTGTTACCTGCCGGAAGGCGGTTTTATTTTCGTTCTTCGATATACGGGCAGCCATTGACCAGTAGGATATCCGCAATTTTCGGCACCCAAACCATGGCCTTGCCGCCCCGTTCCTTTTTGAGTTTGCGCCATGCCCACACCTCTAACCGGGTGCCGGTCTGTTCCAACCATGCAATGGTGTTGTCCTGGTGTTCCTCAGTCAGCTTCCTAATATGCTGCCGGTAATCGTTCCCCTGGCAGATTTGAATTCCGAGGACACCACCGTCAAGGACCAGCAGATCAATGATATTGAACAGATCGTGCCGTTTCCGGTCCCACTGGTTGTAATGCTCAACTATCCAGTACCGCAGGCTGTGTTTTTTTATTTCGGTTAACATGCGTTGCATTGGGCTCACGATATGATCCTTTCTGAAATGACATCCAGCCCGGTTGCCGGTGGGTGGCATCGTCCACAAATCCATGTTGAATTTGGTTTATTCTTACGCCACCACTGATTTTGCCCGCAGGCTGGACAGGTGTCCGGGTCCTGGTCTGTGTAATCCGCTGGGATGTTAGGGATTTTTTTCGCCTGGCTGGGGGTCCCCGGCGTCGAACTGTCCTCGATGTCCCGCATACGTTTAATTATTTGGTTTAGTTCCGGCAACCTGGCGACCCGGTCAGGGTACGGCGCTGTGGCATCTCCACCGTCGACATAATCGGCCAATGTCCAGGCTGAATACCAAAGGGTGATATATTCCTGAGCGTGCCCCGGCTGGATTTGGGATAGGTCTGGTGGAGGTGGTTGGAGTCCTGACAAAATCGCTGCTTTGTTTTCCCTGGCAAAAGTCACAACCTCCTGCCGGGTTTCATCACTCAAGCCGGACAAACCTTTGAGATTCAGCCTACCTTCGGGAGTGACGGTGGCTTGAACACCTCTATTATTTAAGAAAGAGAGATGACTCATATAGTCACCTCATCGGACTTTATACAGGGAAACACGTCTGCAATGTCTGCATTGTCTGCATCGCCTTTATTGACGGTTGTTTTGGCTTGCAGACTTTGCATTTCTAATGTCTGCAATGTCTGCATGTTCTCTGCAATATCTGTATTGTTTGCAGACATTGCAGACTTTGATTTATTAATGTCTGCATTCGGAAAGCCTTGCCCCTCTTGGGTTTGCAGACTTTGCAGACTTTGCAGACAAGTTTCTATATATAAATCTGTGGTCTTGTCCCATTCGAGGCAATTGACGGCCCGTTTTCCATTTGCGTCATGTTTTCCTCCGGACACCGTTAGCCCACAAGATCGGATTAAACTGCCCATCGCCCGTGAACTTTTGTACTGTAATTCAGGCGGGCAGCTCTCGTTGAATTTTTCCCAGATGAAACCGATTGCAAGCCTGCCGTTATCAACATCCCCTTTTATATCCTGCAAGGTCCGGGCAAGGTGGATTTCTTGATCTGTGAAAGTCTCTTTTGCCGGACAAGCAGAGGTCACAATGGCCTGTATAACATCGACATTGTGCCCCATGTAGAACTCAGCTAACCGGATGCCCTTTTTTAAATCGTCCGGGTCAATGACCTGTGGGACTTTTGTTCCCGCCAAAAAAGACTCCAGGCATTTGATTATCCCGGTCAACCGAGCAGCCCAGCCAATCAGCTTGGGGATATACCCCCGCACCTGCTCGGGGAGTTTGGGGAGAAGTCCTTTTAAGTCGTTGGCCCAATCAACAAACACTTCCAGGGTTGCCTCAGACAGCCACAATGAGTGGGTGAGCACCTCCTCATCGCCGTCTATCGTAACGTCTGTATGTGCCTTGCAAAAGGATAAAGCATTTTGGATCAGGTTTTCCCAGGTAGACCGGTTAGAGTCGTCCCACGATTCCAACGTCATGGGGAAAAACTTGTCTCCCTCATAGGTCATCATGAACCTAAAAAGGGTTCCATCGACTAAAAAGATATCATCACCATTGGTGTCAGCTTTAAATATGCGCCAAAAGACACCGGGCTGAGTACCGCCTATAATGCTGGCTCTGGCACCCTTCAAGAAAACCGCCCCGGATGTCCGCACAATCCTTGCCGGGTTTCCATCGTAGAGCTTTAACCATGATTCTCGATCCGTGCCTTTGCCTGATTTTTTGTACTGATTTTGTCCTTCAAAAAAACTGCTTGCCTCATCATTAGATATAAGGATGCCACCACATGCTCGTTGATCATGCCGTAGACCCTCGATAGTCATATCACTGGTAAAGATGCCACCCAATGGCTCAGGCTTAGGGTTTTGCGCTTGCTCATCTGCCGGGAGAGCCTTCCATGTGGTCAATGTCTGTTTGTGTGCAGTATCAAGCCTCTCTTGCTCTACATATATTGGACCGCTCAAGGCGTGTTGTGCAGGACTCTTGCCCTGGCCGCTGGGTAATAATGCCAGCATCCAAAAAATAAGAGGCTCTGACCACGATGGTTTGACGTTGACTTCTATATGCCTACCAAGCACGGCTGCCAGGATGCCAAAAGCGATACCCGGCAGATGAGTGGGGCTTGCGGCGCAGGACCGGGCTAACTGTTTTAAGGATGCGCTCAAGCTGGTGGGCAAAACATTCCAGGGGAATTGTGTTTTTGGGAATCTCTCCCCGGCAAACATCCAGTCATCTCTCCTGACAGGTGTCGACGTAAAGCTCGGAGTCTCTTGGTTGTACCAAACCTGCTCCGCCCCCTGGATCATACCAATAACCCGGTCCCGCTGCCCGGCCATCAACAAGTCATTAACGTCGTAGCCCTTTGGGTCTTGTTCCGTCCATCGGGGAGCCCATACCTTCGTCCCTAAAATGTCCCAAATAGCCCGAAGCATTGTCTCTGAGGCGCTATCGTTGTCGACCAAAACCGTCACCCGCTCGGCTCGCTCGGCATATAGTTTTAGAGCTGTCACTTTGCCGGTGAATGTAGACCCGCCCAGGGCAATGCAACAAGCATCGGGAAAGAATTCAACCGCCGTCAAGGCATTGATAACGCTTTCGGCGATTATAAAATGCTTTGCCGCGTTGATATCTGCCCCGCAGGTAAAATAACAATCCTGGCTGATCGCAGAGCCTTTAAGCATGACTTTGTTGGCAGGATTGCCGTTGTCCACCGTAAACGGGTATGGCTGGCCGTCAACGGTCAGGCATTGGATAGCCAGGGTTTCCCCCTGCAAGGTAGAATATGGCACGGCCACGGAGACAACCCGTGCATGTCTTTTGAACCGGGCCTTGCCAGCATCGTATAAAACTTGAATAACTGCATCCGAGAGACCCCGCCGCCCAAATAGATCAAAGACCGGCTTGTCGTTGGTGTTGTTTAAGAGTTTGTTCCATGTGGCTTGGATGTCGGGATTAACCGGGTCCGGTGTTGCCCCCCGTTGGGGTGTGTGTGTCGTTGGTATCTCCGGCAGGTATTCCAGCATCAGGTCCGGGATAGTTTTGCTGTACGCCCAACAATGGAAATCAATCACATCCATGGGTTTATCATGGCATTGACGACACCAACACCGCCCCGTGTCAGTTTTATGAACAAAACGATTAGTGCCACCGCAGACCGGGCACGGCCCGGCATAACTGGTGTCTGATTCTTTTTTTAGGTCCACGCAGGATAGGATGTCCGGCAGGGCAACCTTGAGTTCGGGGATTCTGTCGTGAGATTGCATCAACATGACACCCCCGCAGCAAAAACAAGCCCCGCGATAACAGCCAGGTTGACAAGTCTCAAATAATTGATTATATTATATTTAATCATGAGTTCCTCTTTCGCGCCGGGTTGTCCTCCCCGGCGTTTTTTATTTTTGGGGGGCACTAAGCTGCCTCGGGATCAATACGACAAGCCAAGATATCGGCGGCGATATCAGCGGGTGCGTACCGGATAGACCTGCCGGATTTGATGTAAGGTAATCCCCGTCTAAGGTGGCGGTCATTTCGCAGCGTTTGAACTGAACAGTTTTTGATTTTTGCGACCTCAATATCTGTCATGAGGCGGTTAGGCAGGCCAAGGGATTTAATGATATCCGCAAGGCTTGTTGAAGAACTGATGGAATTGGTATTTCTCGTGGACTCTGGCATCTGCTGTATCCTTTCTAAAATGAGCAATTAAGGTTTTGCTCGTTAATTTAAAAAGAAAATACAGCAGGTAAAAGGAAGGCGCAGTCTTGAAAAAAACTAAAAAAAATAGTGATTTTTAAGACTGTTTTTGAAGCTTCGTGAAAAGAGAATAAAGGTCTTGAGAATTGGTTTTGAGATTTTTATCAGCGAATAAATAACTATATTTATGGCTGATAAATTGCTGTAACAAACCACCTTTGATATCTCTGGCAGAATTGTTAGTTCCCCAGTAATTTGAATTGTCAATGGCTGCTTCAACGTGGTTCAGTTTAAGGGATGTAAATTTATCTGAATTTTTATCATAGAACTTTTGGCAAGCTTCCTTTTGTTGGCTTTCGTCCGCTTTAGATAGGGTTAGACCCTTAGCTTTTAAAAGCTCCTTCATCCCGTTGTATAGTCGGATTATGTCTTCTGACACGATAGAAACCGCATCATTAAGGGCCTGTTCACTTGATATGTCCTTGCCAAGGTGGCTATCCGATACGGTCGCTGATTTCGAAATATAGTCTTTTTTGTTTTTCTGGTCGCTGTCTGAGCTCGCAACCTCCCATAGACCTTCTGGCCCATATTCCAAGTCAAGGAAAGATAGATAAATCGGCAGGGTTTTGTCATCGAAAAGCCACCATAGGAAATCCCCAAACAATTCTTTGAGGTCAACGGGGCCATACTCTTTGTTTTGTGTATATTCGGTATTACCGTCCCGTAAGCGCCGCAGAACTTCTTTTTCAAAACAATCTGTCGGGAAAATGAGATCATACCCGTCCATGCACAAACCCATTGTGGTTCGCAGCATGGAGTCAATATCCCGATTTGTGATTATCGCCGGTTCCTCGAAATACCTGTACTGATATTTCCCCTTGAAGTGTCCGTCAACCACGGGCTGTATATAGTGGTCCCATAGGGCTTTTTCCTGGGCCTTCTCTCTAACCTTAACTGCCGGGGCGTCAAGGGTTGCTTCCCGTTGTTGGTCTCTATCCTTCCATGGGGTATCACTGATGGCTTGATATTCTATCATATTCGCATCTCCTGTAATGAATCCTGATTGAAAAACCCCAGGAAAGACGGTCAGGAAACCGCCTGTTCGGAACCGGTGATCAGCCGGAACCTATCCTGGGGAAAGAGATTAAAGTCTTAATTCAACGTGAAAATCCGTGGCGTTGACAATGGGTTTGACCTTACCATTTTCTTTGATCAGATCAACAATCCCGTAATTTGAAAGGGTTTTAAGGGTCCTGGAAAGATTTGATTTCTTCCGGCCTGATAATATTTCCAGTTCAACCAGGGATGCCGGGTGCTGATCCCGGATCAATCTCAAGAGTTTCTGATTCTGTCCACTCAAGACCTGGCCCAGGGATTCCATGGATTCAAACCATACCTTGGGTTCGTTTTTGAGGGGTTTATATTCACCCTTGGCAATCGCAATGGTCCGGTGTTTGTAGTCTTCCTTTGACATGATGCCTATTTTCATAACCTTACTTGCCATGGTTTTTATCCTCCCTGTAAGTATTCATCCACAGCCGCCCAGAAATCTTCAAGCAATTGCCCGGCGGTTTCAAAGGTGTACGGTTCCACTTTATCCAGGTTATGTTTATGGTCCCATGTGACCTTTCGCCCTGAGAATCCCTTTTGGCGGCTTGGCTTAACAGCATGGGCATTATCGAATCCAACAACCCGAGTATTGTGTCTGTCATGCAGTGACATGGAATAGCGTATTCCGTGGGGTGCATACTGCTCTGGATTTATTGATTTTGCATTGAACTTTACCCAATACCCGTTATCCATCGGGAAAATTTCGCCGTCCAAATCAAGCAGGGTGTCAAGTGAACCGTATTCGTTATTCATGTTATCACTCGATGATAATTTGTCAAGATTATTTGTTTCCACGGATATTCACTATTTTCTTTTCCTGGGAATCCTCAGCCTGTTTTTTGAAGATATCGTCAATCTGACCGGCGCCATTCTTTAACACCTCATCTCTCAAATGGGCATACCGTTGTGTCATCTGCGGGGATTTATGCGTCATGAGTTTTTGGAGAACGTACATATCAACATTGCCGGAACTGGCCAGCATTGAGGCGTAGGCATGTCTCAGTCCGTGCATGGGCCTAAAGTCTTTAGGAAGCCCGGCAGCTTCGCGGATTCTGGTTCCCGACCGGCCCAGCGTTACCCGCTTCCCTCCATCCTGGCCGGGGAAAACGTATGGGCTTTTTGTTCTGACAATGCTTTCCAATACGCCCCTGGCCATATCGTTCATCGGTATCTTTTGATCCTTCCCTCCCTTTGGATCACGAATCCAGATAAAACCTGTGTCAAAACTAACATCATCCCATTTTAATTTGAAAAGCTCTCCACGGCGCATGCCGGAATACAGGGCCATTTTCATCATATTCCCCACGGGGATGTTAGGGTCTTCTTCGATTGCTGAAAGCAGGCTTGTTAATTGTTCCGGGCTCAGGTTTTCGGTTTTTTCATTGTTAACGGTGGGCTTTTGAATATGGAAGGAGACCCCTGAACATAGATTGTTTTTGACACCATAGTTTATAATCCAGGTAAGGAGATTCAAAACATGTTTCACTGTTTGAGGTGATTTCTTTTTGAGCAGGTTTATTCTGACGCGGTCAACATCCAGTTTGACAAGCTCCCGGGGTTCTTTTTTGCCAAAAGGTTCTTTGGGCGCATTCCCATTTTCCCGGT
>NZ_DDYV01000320.1:0-3508 GCF_002348205.1 Desulfobacter sp. UBA2225
CCGCCATGTGGGTGGCCAGAAATCAACTTTTTCCGCCCAAAGATGATTTCTGGCCACCCACATGGCGGTTATGTTGGCCGTGGTGCCGCCGGATGTAAATGCGCCCAAAGCCGTACGGGTATTCTGGACATGCGCCCGGTAGAAGGCCTGGCTTTGTTTGAAAATCAGGCAGTGGATTTTGGCCAGCACCTGCCTTTCAATGACAGCCAGCACCTTGGAGGTTTCCATTTTAATGAGATTTTGGTTCAAGGCTGCGGTAATGGCTTTAAGGTGCACCATGAAAAAGGGCAGGGCAGATGTCATGTGGCCGATGAAGTAAGGCGATGCCACATTGACCGCTTTAGGAGCAATGTCTTTAATGATATCTTCGATAACCTGGCCCAGATTTTTCTCGGGATGATCACTGATTTCAACGTCCATGTAATTTTTAGCCAGTTCAGTGATACTGATCTCTTCGGTGACGCCCACGTGCCGGTTAAGAAAATCGTGCAGACCGAACAGGATCTGCTCCATGTATTTAACCAGGGTCTTTTTGCTGTTTTCATCGTAGGGACGGATGAAAACCCGGTCCAGGGATTTGCGGTCTGCGATCAACTGTCCATCAGTTTTTCGTATATTTTTATCTCCTTGGGTCCAGGTGCTGTTTCCAGGCAATGAAAAAAATGAAAAAGAGGATGACATATTGTGAAGGTCTTTCCTTCAATTTAAAAATTGTGTTATCCGGCCTGTGCTATCCGGCATCAATCTGTCGCCTTTTGCCTTCCGAGGTTGTCATGTTTTTAATTTAACTTGAAAACCATCTTAAAAGTATGGCAGGTCTACCCTAAAATAAGGAGAAAATCAAATTTATTTTAATTATATATCGTTCTGTCATTGAGTCGTAACAGGTATTGTGTTATTTTTGAATCATCATCTCACCAATAAAAAGGAGAGCCTATGAACATCTCAATCACTTTCAAAAACATACCTTCATCTGATGCTGTAAAATCCCATGTTGAAAAGAAATTAAGTAAATTAGATAAAATGCTGGATGCCCCGGCCGAGGCCCAGGTTGTCTTGGCAGATGAAAAATTGCGCAGCATTGCTGAAATCAATCTGACTTGCAACAAACTGAAAATTCATGCCAGTGGTGAGGCTGAAGAAAACAACATGTACGCAGCCATTGATAGTCTGGCCGAAAAAATTAAAATCCAAATCAATAAATTCAAAGAGAAGCAAAAACGCCACCTGGCTGGTGACAAACAAAGTATCAAAAACGAAGCGCTGGAATATGAAGTGTTGGATGACACAGATAGCGAATAGATTTTTGCCTGAAACCTAATTTAAGCCGATCCCAGTTCCGAAAAGAACTGGGATCCTTTTTTTGCGCGCGCAGGCATATCTTTAAATCAGAATTTTTTTATCTGTCCCAAGCGCCTGTCATGCGGACGACCCTATAAATCCCTTTCCGCCTCGATAATGGCCTGCAATCCTTTGTGAAGATCCTTTACAATGGTATTGGCGCTGATATCTAACCTGCGGGCATTGGAGATATCAAACACTGCTTTTTCAACAGCCGTTTTTTCTCCGTCTGTACCCCGGATCTGCAGGTGGTACGCCCTGGTTATGGCTTCGAGAAGAGATCTCTTTTTCTCCAGTTGTTTAAGATGGATATGCACCCCTGCCCGCATGGCTGTTCCAATATTGGTGGGGCAGGCTGTAAGAAAGCCCTTTTTCGGGTCAAAAGCAAAATCAAGTTTATCCTCCAATGCCCTGACTATCTGTATCAACCTGTTAAAGACATAAGCAAGGTCACCGCCCTGGGACTGGGCTATGATGCGCAGATGATCTTCCTCATTGACCCATATCCTGACCACGTTGTCCCGGCTTATGAATATGCCGCGTCCCAAAGGGTAATCCCGGTTTATGCCGGCCGATGCCATGAATCGGTCGCCTTTCCGGAAAGCCAGCCCTTTTTCTAACAAGGCATTGAACTGTTTTTCATTCAAATCAGTAAAAGAGGTATAGGTGCCGGATAATTTTTCAGGCAAATTTTTGAAGAGATGTTTTAGCGTCTTTTCCAGCGATAGCCGCTGATCCGGGTTCATGTTGCCTGAAAAAGGAAACCTGCATAGATTTCTTGCCACCCGTATCCGGGATGAACGTATGAATGTCTGTTCCGGGTCTAGGTCCGGCAGAACGGCTTCCTGCAGGCCTGGCTTATGAGACCAGCCCGGATTAAGACGATGGTAATCCTCGATGATGGGCAGCAGCACCGGTGCAAAGCAGTCATAGCTTTCCATATCCCCGGCATAGATCCCAATGCTGGAGTCGGGATTTTCAATTCCGGAGGTGATGGCTTGATCAAGCGTGTACCCCGACGGGGTGCGGATTGTTTTAAGATCGTTATAAAGTGCAATGGTCAGGTACTGCTTTATTTTGGAGCGGGAGGAGGCGTGAAACGGCAGTTCCTGATCAGCTTTCATAGCCGGAGGACTGGGAAGATATGCCCCGGGCCAGCCGGATCTGGATCTGGTCTAAAATAATGCAGTCCTCATGGCATTTGGGCAGGTGTTCCCTGAATTCACAGTTGACGCATGGGCTTTGGGTCAGATAGCCCACTTCGAAATCAAATAAATCTCTTTTTATCGTTTGATTGTCCATATTCTTTAAATATTATACTACAGGTTGAAATGTCAGCTTTTATATCATTTAATTTAGGTCCGGGTCAATATCCTGTGTTCGGGGTAAGTCCTGTATTATTTACTCAGATTCTCCGTATTGTCGTGTCAATGGAGTCCGGGTGATCTTAGTGGCCTAACTAATGATCTTGGGTTGGCAGCTGTTCAATAAACCGAACATAACCTTTTTGTCATTTGACACCACATTTGCCCGCGCTATATTAGATCGAAATATTGTTCTTTCAGGGCCGGGCCTCTTTTATGGCCGTCTACAGTAACGGCCCAAAATAAAGGTCGGAGCATAAGGATTGACAAGTTATGGAAGAAATCACAAAACAGATCGAGAACGCCCATCTCCTGGTAAACCGCATCCGCAGTGAGGTGGGCAAAACCCTGGTGGGGCAGGAGAAATTGGTTGACGGACTGCTGACAGGTCTTCTCACCGGCGGGCACGTGCTCATTGAAGGGGTGCCGGGCCTTGCAAAAACATCGGCGGTCAAGGCGTTGGCTGCCGCTGTTCAGGCAGATTTTAAACGCATTCAGTTCACCCCGGATCTTTTGCCTGCGGATTTGACCGGTACCGAGATCTACCGGCCTAAAACCACGGATTTTGTTACCCGTAAAGGTCCGTTGTTCAACAATATTATTCTTGCCGATGAAATCAACCGGGCCCCTTCCAAGGTGCAGTCCGCACTTTTGGAGGCCATGGAGGAAAAGCAGGTGACCATCGGCGACAGCACCTATGCTTTGCCTTACCCCTTTCTGGTGCTGGCCACCCAAAATCCCATTGAGCAGGAGGGCACCTCCCCGCTGCCCGAAGCCCAGGTGGACCGCTTCATGCTCAAGGT
>NZ_DDYV01000168.1:0-3885 GCF_002348205.1 Desulfobacter sp. UBA2225
CACCGAACTTTCGACCCAGAGCACTTAGGTGATGACCACCAAAGAACGATATTCATGGCCAACAAGGAAAAAAATATTGTGTCCAAGTAATGAATGAAAACTGGTTCAAACATTCCACCGACCAAAAACATGATCATGCCCGCCATCAAGGCCACGGAAAACTTTTTATATCTATCTTCATGAATATAGACCTTTATTCCCATATAAAAATAAACCGCCAGCATATAAATGTAAACTGCAAACCCCACCACCCCCATGCGTACGAGAACACTTAAAAACATACTGTGTGGCAGAATCGGCAAGAGGTCGCTTTTATACTTCTCCGGGATCCTGTCCAAATAGTCTTGATTGCCATATATTTTTTCATTCTTGAAAGTATCGATTGCAAAACCAATCCCTTTTATTGGGTGGTCTTTGAAAACTTCCATGTAATAATGAATTATTCTCATCCTGTGCGTATCACTTGCAAACGTCCCATTTAAAAAACGCATCTTCGCAGGTGACATCAACAGCAAGATACCGATGATAAAAAATACCATGAAAATTTTAGCATTTTTTCCTTCTAAAAGAAAAACCCCGAAAAATGAACAAGTCAAGGCGAGAATGCCCCCCCGTGATTGCGTCAGTAAAGTCGATGCAACAAAGATGATTATACAACCTATAAAAATCCACTTTATATATTTTTTATCAGTTTTTCTTAGGATGTAATAAGAAAAAATGGCTGCCAAGTTGGTGCCAAAACAAATAATATTGTGAGCCATGGAGGGGAAGCCCAGTCGCGTCCCCCAAGGGTTAGATTGAATAAAATAGAAATAACCTACTGCCCCAAAACAAAAAATTAATGTAGACAAAACAAAGGTAATCATCAGCCATTCCATTTTTCTCGGGCTATCCAGAATATTGATAGTAACCAACAAAATAATCACATATTTAATCAGGTGCGAAAAAAAACTATCTATACTATCGCCTACCTCATATGCGGTTACGGTTGTTACCGCAGCCCAAACGACCAACAAAACGATTGATATCAACATTGGAGAGAAGAATTCAATTTTACCTTTTTTTCTGAACGACAGAATCAGGAAGCCGAAGAACGCCAGAAGAAAGGCGATATCCCTGATTGTATTGACGCGCGGAAAAGCATTCAAAAAATAAGAAAAAAGGAGAAACATTGTTGTTGAATTTTTTAATTTTTCCCCAACAAGATCAATATTTTTCATGATCTATTGCTATCTTTCTATGTCTGTGATGAATGCTGGATTAAATTCGGAATTATTCGCTCAGTTGTTTGAACCTCATGAGGCCGATTGCAACCTGGTATTCTTTTAAATGTTTACTGAATCGATTAAGGATTTTTTGCCGCTTTTTGAAAACTGTCCAGTTTGACTGTATACAAATACCCAAATATGACTGGGCTATTGAATATTCGTTTTCTCCCTCCATCTGTGATTTGATAAACTCATCCAAGTAAAGATAACTTTTAAACATATGAATTTTGCCATGAACAGGTATCACCTGACTGTTATGAAGGTATTCCCCATAAAGATGAGTTTCGCATGGATACTTGAAAAGTATTTCGTAGATGGGCATCTTCCGCGGTTTTAAATATTCTTTATTAAAATTTTCAAGCACCTTCATAGACCAAACAATCGGCATTCCACCACCAAAATTGTAGAAGGGGCCACTATTGTTAAATAGTCTACGAAATTTTTCTACGAGAGCGATGTTCCTTTTTATTCGCTTTTCCATTTCTTTTTTGGAAATTCCTTGCCATTTTTGCTTGGCATGATCGACAGAAAATTCCTCCTGGATCAAATAGGGCGTTTCGGCGTCAACCATGAAATCTGTAAGATCGAAGGGTCTTATGAAATAAGAGTCCGAATCGATCCACACATAGTTTCGACAAAGCCCCAACCGCCAGAACTCGAGTTTAATTAATTGTTGAAGTAAATGTGGCGGGTAGAGACGGGGGAGTTCTCCGTTCCTTTTGCTGCTCTCAAATAGAACCTGTTCATCTGTTAAAAATTTACAATCAATCCCTTCAAAGCATCTTTTGAAAGTGTCAAGATCGCAGCCCGGCACACACATGAATAGCGGGAGTTTGTCACAGTTAAATCGCTGAACACTCTCTGCCAGTCTCTTGGCTCGGAGCATATCCTTACTGTAGGACTTACAAAACAAAACCAAATTATCCATTATGAATTTTCCACTAATTTCATCAATATATATTCAAAAATGATCCGACACCCATCTAAACCAGTTCAGAGGCTATTTCAATCAATTTTTCAACCGCTTTTTCTGTAGTGTATGTGCGACTTTGCTCGACACTTAAATTTTCTCCATTTCTCCACAATTTGTAAAAATTTCCGAGCGCCGAAACCATCGCTTCAGAATTCCCTCTTTCCACGACCACATGGCCGTTATCCTGTAGCAACGATTCCGCCTCTGAATTCTTGATAAGAATTCCTAATATCGGCCGATTGGTTAATAGATACTCATAAATTTTAGATGGAATGTACTCATCGCCTGCGTCGCTGTCTCCATGAACCAAAAGAAGCACATCACAGCGATGCATTTCTTCAAAGACTTGGGTTCTACCTGATTTACCGGTTACCGGATCGTATTCCAGCCTACCGTGGACCTGAACCATTTCATCCAGCTTGTATTGTTCCGTCAGCTGTTTTGATACCGGATCCAAATTTGCACCATATACATCCAGGACCACCTGCTGCTCGGCCAAAGGGTTTTCAGCCCTTAACCGATTCAAGGCAGACAAAAACTCACCCAAATTTCGATGCCTGGCAAGGGACCCAAAATATCCAAAATGAAGTTTTTCTCTTTTTTTGTAATCTATTGAGTGGATAGGTACCGGGTTCGCTCCTGGACGCAGGACATGACCTTTATTGACGATTTTCGTTCTTTTTTCCGCACTTCGCAAAGCTTTTTCGGTAAAATAGATGACGAAATCTGCATGCTTAAAAATCAACTTTTCCAGCCAGCGGTGAAATCGATAGCGCTGATAGCGACGTTTTTGGTTATCCATGATCAGTGGGTCATGGATTTCAGCGACCCATGGCAAACCGCACCACCTGGCGATCAAATATCCCGCCAGGTGTGTGCTCGATGGACCCGCTGTTGAATAAACCAGCACGGGATGATGTTGATTTACCACTTTGCGACCTCGAAAAGTCGCCGCAATAAACCATGACCAATGGCTGTCCAGATTGATAAAAATTTTTTCAATCAACAAGAGAGGCAGCAAGGGAACCGCCAATAGGATTTTTAAAAAACGCCGGGAAAACTTGTTTTCGACTTTTTGGCCGATGACGTATCTCATTTCAAAAAGAAAACCTGATGGTGCCGGGCTAAATATCTGATGGTGCGGGAAGCGAGAGTCTCTTTTCCCCGTGGGGGCGCTGATGACAATTGGAGTGATACCATTTCTCATCAGGGCGGGCAGTCTGTCGGTAATCGTATGACTTGCCGCCCGACCATCCATGTTAAAGCAATGGGCTACAATAAGCCAGTTCTGGGGTTTGGTCATATTTACTTTTCCTGCGCGTGAGCGATTCGAACTCGAGTCGAGTCCAATTTCCCTTCAAATCGGGTGGTAGGGCCGCGTCTTCCAGCGCTGGTGCACCCAGAACCACTGGTCGGGATACCGGTTCACCACGGATTCAATGGCCTGGTTGTAGCGCTGGGTGTTTTCTTCGAGGTCGCGGACCCGGTCGCCGGAGACGAGGGGATATATCGGCGGCTCGAAACAGGCATGGAACCCGTCTCCTTCCCGAACCAGGAAGGCGGGCACCACCGGCGCCTTGGACAGAATCGACAAGGTCGCCAATCCCTTGCTGGTACAGGCGCGGTGGCCCATGAAATCCACAA
>NZ_DDYV01000230.1:0-2540 GCF_002348205.1 Desulfobacter sp. UBA2225
CCTAAAATATGACCAAGGCCGAAAGTGAGATAAGAACATGACAAAAATGCTTACCATTACATCGGGAAAAGGTGGCGCGGGAAAAACCAGTATCAGCCTGAACCTTGCTCTTGCCCTGGCTGATGCGAATCATCGTGTCTGTCTGTTTGATGCGGATTTAGGGTTAGCCAATGTGAATATCCTTACCGGCCTTTATCCACAGTACGGCCTTGCCCAGGTGATGGAAGGCAGCCATACGCTTTCGGACATCATGATCCGCAATTTCAACGGCATAGATATAATACCGGGAAGCTCGGGTGTTGAAAAACTGGCGAATCTGACCAGCCATGAGGCAGACCTTCTGATCCGGTCATTTCTGGAACTGCCCGATTATGACTATTTCCTGATAGATACATCTGCGGGCATATCTTCCCAGGTACTATCCTTTTGCCGGGCCTGCCAGGAGATGATCCTGGTGGTCACGCCGGAACCCACATCCCTGACAGATGCCTATTCTTTGCTTAAGGTCCTGTCAAAAAAAGGAACCATGCCCAAAATCCGGGTGGTGGTCAATCGGGTCAGGACGGCACAGGAGGCAAAAGCCTCCTATGCGAAACTGAAAAAAACGGTTTTTAATTTTTTAGCGACCCCGATTTCACCCCTGGGCATTGTGGCCCGCGACCCCAATGTATCCAACGCGGTTTTCTCCCAGGTGCCGTTTCTCATAAAATATCCGGAAACCCAGGCGACCCGTTGTATCAGAGCGCTTATGCTTAAGCTGGTGAAAGATCCGGGCAAAGAGATCTCTCTTGGGGCATTCTGGAATCAATGCCTTGAAATTCTGGGGCAAAAACCGCCCCATATCCAGGAAGGCTCGGCAATTGGTTCAGATCAAAAAAAAGATGGGCTGGATTATCTTACGTATAGTGGTGAAATCCCCTCGGCATCCGCCGTCATCCCCATAGACCGGGAAGAGGAGCGCACAGCCCGTCGTCTTACCAGCATTGAAGACAAACTGTCACAATTGCTGCAGGAGGTCGCGGATTTAAAGACTCTGCTTAAGGCATCCCCAAAGGGATCGGCAACAAAATCACGGCTTATGGAAGCCGCCCCCCCTGCACACCGTCAGATCGGCGACCCCGAAGCCCCCGAACACTTTATCCTGGACTTTGAAACCTGGCTGACAGAACAGGAAAAATCAAAGGCCAAGGGATTTGCGGCAGTGTAGCAATTCTCCGGGATCACCGGTGTGTTTGCCCGGATCATCCGACAACTTAACCGTGGGCCTGCCTTCCATGCCGGGTTCAGGCTGTACCCAGGACAATTTGATCACAATATTCAAAGGATCAACCCCCACGTCATTGGTCAGATTGGTGCCGATACCATAGGAGTCCTTAACCTTTCCCCGGCAGAACCTATGAATTTTCATTGCCCGTTCCACATCCAGGCCGTCTGAAAATACAATGGCCTTGGAAGCCGGATCAATACCCTTTTCTCTGTAATGGCTGAGGATATCCCGGGTAAAAATTTCAGGGTCTCCGGAATCGTGGCGGACACCGGAAAACCGGCCGGCCCGGTCTCTATTAAAGGCCTTTAAAAAAACCTTCGTGGTAAAGGTGTCGGTCAGCGCAATGCCCAGCACATCAGGATAGACCTTAAGCCAGGCATCCATGGCTGCGGCATTGGCCGTGGCATAATCGGTTAAGGCTGCATGAAACATAATCCATTCATGGGCCAGGGTCCCCATCGGGGCAAGTCCGTAATTTCTGGCAAAATGCACATTGGAGGTGCCGGCCATGCGGTGGTGGTCCAGCGCCAGAACATCCTCAAGAAAATGGGCGTGGTTGGCAACGGAAAATCGCCGCCGGGTACCGAATTCCACAAAGGTCAGGCCGGCATTGGACATCATTTTCGCCTTGGTCTGGTTGCGCTCCCGGATGGCCTGCCTGGACAAAATTTCAGGATTGGCAACCTTGAAAAAGGTTTCGGAAATGATGGCCATCAGCGGTACTTCCCATAAAATGGTCCGGCACCATGGCCCTGCAATCTTGACCGAAAGCGTATGCCCCTGCCGGCAAATTTCCATCTGGTCAGGCTCATAACGGTATGCGGCCAGATAATCCAGGTACGCTTTTGTAAAATAGGGGCAGGCCTTTTCCAGCCACACCCTTTCATCACGGGTCAAGCGTAAACCTGCCATCTGCGCCACCCGGTCTTTAATCAAGCAGTCAAAGCCTTCGGGAAAAGGGGTGCGCCCCCGGTTCGTGAGTTCATACCGGACCCGGGCCTTGGGATACAGCTGATACACGGCCTGCTGCATGGTGAATTTATACAGATCATTGTCAAGTATGGTCTCAATCATGGGCCTGTAATATTTCTAAAAATTTTTTGTATATGTTTTTGTATATGACAGCTAAAAGGATTATCTTATGGCATAATTTTCAAAAAGGACAGAGACTTTATGCAGATAAATACAAAACAGGACCATACAGCAGTGGTTGTTGTGGATATCCAGGCAGATTTCACCCAGGCCATGCAGGGCAGCCTGGCCGTTGGGGGTG
>NZ_DDYV01000238.1:0-3882 GCF_002348205.1 Desulfobacter sp. UBA2225
CCGGGGGGGTGGACACCAACCTGTATCCCGGGGTGCTGCTGGCATTCAAACGCCTGGGTATTCTGGCGGAAACGGAACCCAGCCTGTTTGACAATGATGCCAACGGATATGTCATGGGCGAGGGGGCGGCCTGCCTGGTCGTAACCACCTATAAATATGCCAAACAGAATGATATGCCTATTCTGGGTGAATTAAAATGCCTGAACATGGCGGCAAGCGCGCCTGAGCATTTGCTTTCTCCTTCTGAAAACAAATATGAAAAGGTGATCTCAAATGACACCGGGGTATTTAAAACCAGGAAACCCCATCTGGCATATCTGGATGTATTTGGTGTGTCCAACCCGTTCCTGGATCTGGTTGAAAAACAGGCCATTGAAAAAAGCCTGAACCATCCCGTGGGATACGGCAATATCAAAACCGAGTTCGGGTACTTTAAAGCAGCCAATCCCGCCGTAGTCATGGCAAGGCTTTTGATGATGTCGGAGAAAGGGGTGTTACTGCCCACCCACGGCTACAGGCCCCACTCGACACTCATAGAAAAGAACAGTCTGCTGCACCCGGTAAAAGAGATAACACCGCTGGCGGACGGCGCACTCTTAGGGGCTGATGTCAACGGTATCGGCGGCAACCACGGCCATGTGATCATTGGCCGGCTGCCCCGGTTCCTGCAGTCCAAAAAGGCTTACGTTTCTGTGGCGCAGGCCGCAGTCACCCCCGGTGTCTGGCCGGACAAGGTCCGGCCCCTGGCGGTCACAGCCCTGCTTTCGGGCCAGGGTGCGCAGTCTGCAGGCATGCTGAACGCCCTTTATCAGGCTGTTCCTGAAATAAAAGCCGTGATGGATCAGGGAGAAACCATCTTCCAGGAGCGTCGTGGAACATCCCTGCTGGAGCTCATGAACACCGGCGGTACTCCGTTAAACCAAACGGAAAACACCCAGCCCGCCATTTTTCTGTCCACGGCGGCTATCTATCATGCCTTAAGCCTTAAAGGTTTTGAGCCTGATTTTTATATCGGCCACAGTGTAGGGGAATATTCAGCCCTGTACTGCGCAGGCTTGATTGATTTCAGCACAGCCATGAACCTTGTGATTTCCAGGGCTGATTTCATGGCCCGGGCATCAAAAGAAAACCCCGGCGGGATCATGGTGGTTTTTGACGGGGAAAAAGCTGCCCAGGAGATGATTTCGGAATCCGGTGTTGACGATATCTGGCTGGTCAACAAAAACAGTGAAAAACAGACCGCCATTGCCGGAACAACAAAGGGCATAGACCTTTTTTGCGCCCATCTTAAAGATAAAGACATTTTCCATAAAAAACTGGCCCTGTCCGCAGCCTTCCACACCCCGTTGCTGGAATCTGCAGCAGCCAATATGGCCAAGACGCTTGAATCGGTAAAATTTAATCTTAAAAACGCCCATAAAATCATCTCAAATCTGACCGCCAGACCTTATCCTGCAGATGAACAGATGATCCGGACACACCTGGCGCGCCAGATCGTCTCCCCTGTGGAATTTGTAGAATCCGTAAAAGGCGTTCATGCACAGGGGTGCAAAAGGTTTATTGAAATCGGACCGGGTCGGCTGTTGTGCAACCTGTTGAAAAACATCTCCATTGAGGAACCGGAATCCATGCCCACGGCAGATGCTAAAAAAGGAGAACTTGAAAGTTTCAACCTGGCCGCAGAGCGGTTTATCGCACCCAAGGCAAAAGAGATTGCCCAGGCAAGCGAATCGGCTCCCCTGGAGCGAATGAACTTTGAACCTAAAGAGCTGAATAATAAGGATTTGAAAACCAAGGGCCTGGAAAAAACAGACGCCCCAAAAGAAGTAATGAACAAAGATATATCGTTCAACACCTTTTTAGAGCAGAACAAAACTTTGGTTCAGGAAGCGCTTCAGCGTGAATATGAAGCGTTTCAGCAGAAAAATGCCTTGGCTGCCGTTGAAAATTTAGGCCTGTATACCGGTTCTGTCTGTATCGCCGGTGTTTCCGTGGGCCTGCCCGGTAAAGGACACCAGGTATTCAATGATAAAAACTTTGACCGTATTCTGGCCGGGAATAATTTCATTGAACCCCTGACCGAGGAAGAGAAACATAGAATCGTCGACATGAATATTACCCGGGTTTACAAGGAACCCAATGGCAATGCCCGGTTTGTGGATATTGTGAGCACTAAGGATGTGATCCAACTGGCCGGGAAACTGGGGTATTTTGATCTGTCTACGGAATACGGCATCAGTCGCAAGTTTGACCTTGTGGATGAACTGGCCATGGCCGCAGGACTTGAAGTGCTGAAAGACGCCAATATCCCCCTGGTCCAAGGGTATAAAAAAACCTCCACCGGCAGTCGCATCCCGGACGGACTGGTATTGCCCCAAGAGATGCAGGATACAACCGGCGTGATCATGACAGGTATTTTTCCTGGTTTTGAAACTCTGCTGCACCATCTCAATGCGTATTACTACAACAAGTTTTACGTCAAACCCTATGAAGAGCTGGAAAACATCTATTATCACCTGATGGAGAATCTGTCGGACAGGGATATGAAGGATGTGATCACGAACTGGTTTTTCAAGATACGTGAGCGACGCAAAGTATACGGCCAGTATAAATTTGAACGTAATATCCTCTTTGATATCGTCTCCTTAGGCGGTGCACATTTTGCCCAGCTCATCCGGGCAAAAGGCCCCAATATTCATCTGAGCGGGGCGTGTGCATCCGCCACCCAGGCCATTGGCGTGGCACAGGACTGGATTCGAAGCGCCCGGTGCGACAGAGTGATCGTCATCGGCGGAGAAGCGGCCACAAGTGAGGCCCAGATGCCGTGGGTGGGGTCAGGATTTCTGGCCATGGGCGCTGCCACCAGCAAGGAAGTGGTTTCAGACGCTGCCAAGCCCTTTGATGAGGACAGAAACGGCACAATTTTAGGTTCCGGTGCCGTGGGGATCGTTGTGGAACGCGAAGACACCCTGAAACGCAGGGGGTTGAACGGCCAGGCCCGGATCTTGGGCTCCTATATCGGAAACAGCGCATTCCATCCCTCCCGTATTGATGTGGGCCACCTTTCCGGTGAACTCAATAAATTCGTGGGCCAGGTGGAAAGGCAAAACGGCATATCCCGCAGGGATATGGCCGGGCAACTGGTATTTATGTCCCACGAGACCTTTACACCGGCCAGGGGCGGTAGTGCCTCGGCTGAAGTGGAGGCGTTAAAATCGGCGTTCCCAGATGATTACAAGCAGATCACAATCACCAACACCAAGGGATATACAGGCCACACCCTGGGCGCGGGCG
Organism: Desulfobacter sp. UBA2225; assembly: GCF_002348205.1. Classification (NCBI taxonomy): domain Bacteria; kingdom Pseudomonadati; phylum Thermodesulfobacteriota; class Desulfobacteria; order Desulfobacterales; family Desulfobacteraceae; genus Desulfobacter; species Desulfobacter sp. UBA2225. The sequence continues at coordinate 3,295 of NZ_DDYV01000238.1, forward strand.
TTGAGGATGCCATACTGGTCAAAGGCCTGCAGAAAAAGAAGTTTCCGCCTGTGGCCAACCTGGACCATGTGCCTGCCGAATTTTCAGATTTGAACTTTACACAGTCCGGGAATGGCGACTACCGCTTTGGGCTGCATTTCAGCGCCGGGTTCGGATCCCATTTTGCATTTTTAATGGTAGACCGGCTTGAGGAAGCCGGCGTGGAGAATAATCCGGCCTACCATGCGTGGCTGACCCGGATCACCGGCAGCACAGAACCCATGCTGGGCGTCACAAATAAAACCCTGTGCGTTTTCCCCAAGGATCAACGCACAGGGGCAATTGCCCAGGGAAAGATAGAGGATAAAGGCAGTGGGGCGGCCAAACCTGCTGCCCCTGAAGTCGGGACATCAAAGGGCCACGATGAACCCGAACAACCGGTATCTGTCCAGGTGGAACACTCCCCAAAAGTTGCGGTGAAATCAGCGGCCACAGATGTTTTAGGTCAAATCACCGACCTGATCGCCAACCAGACCGGATACACCCGTGATATGCTGGAACCTGATCTGGATCTGGAAGCGGATCTGGGCATTGACACGGTCAAGCAGG
>NZ_DDYV01000301.1:0-7345 GCF_002348205.1 Desulfobacter sp. UBA2225
ACCAACAAGAACCTCAAACGCCTGGTGGAAAAAGGCGTGATGCGGGAGGATTTTTTCTACCGGGTGCACATTATCCCCATCCGGCTGCCTGCCCTGCGAGACCGCAAGGAGGATATTCCATTGCTGGTGGACTACTTTTTATCCGCCTTTGGTGATGAGGGGCAGATTCTCCCCATGGGAGGCAAAATTATGGAGGCATTTCTTCTGCACGACTGGCCCGGAAATGTCCGGGAACTTCAGAACGTCCTTCACCGTTACATGACCCTGGGGAAAATTGATTTCATGGAGATTTCGTCTGATCCTGGGGCAGACGCCCAGGAACAAGTCGGTTTTGTCCGCGAATCCCATGATCTTTGCGGGTCTTTGAATGAGATTGTGGCGGAATTTGAAAAGGGGATTATCCTGAACGCCCTGGAGGAGAACCGCTGGCAAAAAGCCAGGACGGCGCTTGCACTGGGAATTCATAGAAAGACTCTGTTTACCAAGATGAAAAAACTTGGATTGGAATAGCCCCAAAACGTGGCTATATAGACACGTTTGTGTAATGTATTGAAATTTAAATAAAATTAGTTTCATTATACATCTATAGCCTTTATTTCCGTGGCGTTATCGCCACATATGTCCGCCTGTCTGCTCGTCTGCTAACTATTCAAAAATAGATAAATACCGTTTTAAATCAATTACTTGTAAAATAGCGTGGCGGGCTGGTGTAGTTTTTGCTCGCCATATCCAAGGCTTTTAGAACAGTCGTTCAGTTTTTTGAAGGACCCATGGGTGTGAAAAACTAGTACGCCTGTGACCGCCTGTAACCTTAAACGCTTTGATAGAGGAAAAAGTCTTATGGCACAATTGATTGCAGATCGACGGGATGTGGATTTCGTATTACACGAACAACTGGACGTGGACAAATTAAGCAAGGATGAACGCTTTGCCGAGTTCGGGAAAAAGACCGTTGATTTAATCGTAAGCGAAGCCAGAAATCTTGCAATTAAAGAGATCCTGCCCCTTCAAACGATAAGTGACGAAGGCTGCACGTTCAATGCCGGTGACGTAAAAGTACCCGATGCCTTTCACAGTGTATATGCCGCTTATAATGAAGGTGAGTGGCTGGGAATGACCGATGATCCCGAATGGGGCGGGCAGGGGATGCCACATACTGTTGCCATGGCAGCCAATGAATATTTTTACGGGGCTTGTAATTCCTTTATGCTTTACAATATGCTCACCCATGGGGCAGCCAAACTTGTGGAAAAGTTCGGCACGGATGATCAAAAGCGGATTTATCTTAAAAATATGCTGTCCGGGAAATGGTCCGGCACCATGCTTTTGACCGAACCGAACGCGGGCTCCGACCTTGCCGCGGTCGAGGCTACGGCCAAACCAAACGGGGACGGCACCTATTCTTTGTTCGGCAACAAGATTTTTATCTCCGCCGGAGAGCACGATATGGTGGAAAATATCATCCATCCGGTTCTGGCCAGGATCGAAGGCGCGCCCGAAGGCATTGCCGGTATTTCCCTGTTCCTGGCACCCAAATTCAGGGTGAACGCGGATGTCAGCCCGGGGGAATTCAACGATGTGGTGTGTACAGGCATTGAGCACAAAATGGGCCTGCACGGCAACGCCACATGTTCCTTGACCCTGGGGGGCAAATCAGGGTGCATGGGTACCCTTTTGGGGCAGGAAAATAAAGGCGTGGCCGCCATGTTCGAGATGATGAACGAAGCCCGCCAGATGGTGGGGCTCCAGGGTTTTGCCAACGCGTCGGCCTCATATATGTATGCCCTGAACTATGCCAGGGAACGGATTCAGTCCCGGGAACTCAAAGCCCCGGCCGCTTCAAAATCAGTGCCCATCATCCGTCATCCTGATGTGAAACGCCAGCTGATTACCATGAAGGCCTATGTGGAAGGGTTGCGCAGCCTTAATTACTTTTGCGCCATGTGTCATGACCTGGTTGCCGTATCCACGGATGCGGATCAGAAAACCCATTATGAATATTTGCTGGAGGTCCTGACGCCTATTGTCAAAGGATATGGTACGGACAAGTCCTTTGATGTATGCAACCAGGGCATTCAGATTTACGGCGGTTACGGTTTTATTGAGGAGTTCCCCGTGGCCCAGCTGCTCAGGGATTCCAGAATTTTCATGCTGTACGAGGGAACCAACGGCATCCAGTCCATTGATCTTTTAGGACGCAAACTCTCCATGAAAAAGGGGGCAGCTTTCAACGCCCTACTGGTGGAAATCAAGAAAACCATTGCCGATGCCAAAGCAGTGGAGGGTCTTGAGGATCTCACGGCCCGGCTGGAAGGTTTTTTCAGAACCTACACAGAGGTGGCTGGCGTACTGCAGGCCAAGTCCAGGTCGGATGAATTTTTGACTGCGTATGCCTTTTCATACCCCTTCATGGAGGTTACAGGGGACCTTGCCATGGCCTGGATGCTTTTGTGGCGGGCCACAACTGCCACAGCCAACAAGGGCAAAAAGAAAAAAGACAACATCTTCTACGACGGACAGATCAAGACTGCCCGGTTTTTTATCAACCAGATCCTTGCGGCCACCGCTGGAAAAATGGACGCGCTTAAAGCGTGTGACAATGCTGTGGTTGAGATGGATGAGGCTGCCTTTGGAAGCAAGTAGCAGGGTTTTACAACAAGGAGAGGTTCTATGAAAGATGTAGTGATTGTCAGCGGCGCCCGAACTGCCATCGGCAGTTTTGGCGGGGTGTTGAAAACTGTTTCATCAGTGGACTTGGGCGCCGTGGTTATCCGGGCCGCCCTGGAAAGGGCAGGGCTTCGGCCCGAGGTCAGTGATGAGATGATGGCCTTTGCACCGGACAAACTAAGAGATCGGGGCATGACCGAGCTGGAAAAAGGTTACGCAAACTGGAACACCGATGCCACGCCCATTGCTGTGGACGAGGTGATCATGGGCAATGTGCTGCAGGCAGGACAGGGTCAAAGTCCCGGCAGGCAGGCCATGATCCGGGCGGGTGTGCCCAAGGAGACCTATGGCTTTACGGTGAATAAAATCTGCGGGTCAGGGCTGAAGTCCATTGCCATTGGCGCTTCATCCATCATGAGCGGGCAGGCCGAAGTGGTGATTGCCGGCGGCCAGGAGAGTATGAGTAACTCGCCTATGGCCATGACGAGTGCCCGATGGGGATACCGCATGGAGGTATCCGGAAAAGGGGAGATCTATGACCTGATGGTGTATGACGGTCTCTTTGAAATTTTTAACGGATACCATATGGGCGTGACGGCTGAGAATATTGCCGAACTTTACAATATTTCCCGGCATGACCAGGACAAGCTCTCCTGCCTCAGCCACGCAAGGGCCCGGGCTGCCATTGCAAACGGCACGTTCAAAGAGGAGATCGTGCCGGTGTCCACCCGTACCCGCAAGGCCGAGGTGATTGTCGACACGGATGAGCGGCCCATGGAAACCTCCATGGAAAAGATGGCCAAGATGAAACCGGTGTTCAAAAAGGATGGATCTGTTACGGCGGGCAATGCATCGGGCATCAACGATGGTGGTGCCGCTGTGGTCATTATGAGCGCAGACAAGGCCAAAGAACTTGGGCTAACGCCCTATGTGAAGATCAAAGGGTTTGCCACAGGTGGTGTGGATCCTGCATATATGGGGCTGGGGCCGATTCCTGCGGTGCGCCGGGTATTGAAATCCACGGGCATGTCCATAAGTGACATGGAGATCATTGAGTTGAACGAAGCCTTTGCGGCGCAGGCGCTAGGGTGCATGATAGAACTGAACATTGATCCTGAGTTTGCCAATCAGCTGGGCAGCGGCATCTCCCTGGGCCACCCCATTGGTTGCACCGGGGCCCGGCAGATGGTTACCCTGATCCATGAAATGAAGCGCAAAGGATACGGCACAGGACTTGTGTCCATGTGTATTGGCGGGGGGATGGGGATGGCCATGATCGTAGAAAATATGACTAAATAACAAGTGATTTGATGAAAGGTCATAAGTATATGAAAAAAATATGTGTAATCGGTGCCGGCACCATGGGGGTCGGAATCGCCCAGGTCTTTGCCGTTAACGGCTATATGGTTGTGTTGCGGGATATTGAACAAGAATTTGTTAACAAGGGCATTTCGATCATCTCCAAAAATTTGAGCCGCCTGGCATCCAAGGGTAAATTGGAGGAGGTCATGATCCAGCCGATTCTCTCCCGGATTATCGGCACCACAGATCCTGAAAATGCCCAGGATTGCGATCTTGTGGTGGAAGCTGCCGTGGAAAATATGAAGATCAAGAAACAGATTTTCAGTGAACTCGACAATATCTGCAAACCTTCAACCATCCTGGCCACCAACACCTCTTCCCTTTCCATTGCCGAGGTGGCGACGGCCACAAAACGTCCGGATAGAGTTATCGGCATGCACTTTTTCAATCCGGCACCTGTCATGGCGCTAATAGAGATCATCAAAGGGGTTGCCACGTCTGACGAGACCTTTAACGCTGTAAAGGCATTGGCCCTGGATCTTGGCAAACAGCCGGTACAGGTAGATGAAGCACCTGGGTTTGTGGTCAACCGAATATTGATTCCCATGATCAACGAAGCGGCCGCCATCTATGCCGAAGGCGTTGCCAGTGCCGAAGATATTGATACGGCCATGAAACTGGGTGCCAATCATCCCATAGGCCCCCTTGCCCTGGGCGACCTGGTTGGATTGGACGTCTGTCTGGCGATCATGGATGTTCTTTATGAAGAGTTCAAAGATTCTAAGTACAGGGCTACTCCACTGCTGCGAAAGTATGTTCGTGCCGGCCGGCTCGGTCGCAAAAGCGGCAAAGGATTTTTTAATTATTAAAATCCTCTTAGGACCGCAGAAATAATAAATTGAGCCAAAGGGTAAGTCAGATTATTCAATTTATAAAATTTGCGGTCCTAAAATAATAGGCGTAAAATCAACTTTAAAATTTGATTTTACGCCTATTATTTATCAAACAGAGGAGGCTTCAAATGTCCAAAAGAATTTCTCCTGCATGGTGGCCGGTTCTAGGATTAGCCTCTCCGGTTCTTTTTCCCATGCTTTTCGTTAAGAATCGCCGCTATAAACGTAATGTTGAAGAATCGCGGAATTTAAATAAGGCGCGCATAGAAAACGCAAGTTGTCTGGAGCTGCCTGAGCTTGAGCAGTTTGAGTTGACCGTACTTCTGGAGCACAAAGCCGCCCCAGGTTTTTTCGGGGCACCAGGCGTCTCCTATGTAATCAAAACGAATAAGGGGTCTATACTTTTTGATCTGGGATTCGGCTCTGAAATGCCGGCTTTAGCCCACAATGCAGCAAAGCTCAATTTTAAACTTAACCAGGTTGACGCACTGGTAATATCCCACCTGCATCCGGATCATATGGGGGGATTTAAAGCGTTTCGCAATAATCAGATCGCCATACCCCTGGCATTTGGTAAAGGTAATGGAATGGCCTGTTTTGCACCAGCCGAGGTGGGAGCCGACGGATTTGAAACCAAAATTGTTCAAGGCCCCCGGATGCTGCCGGCGGGAATCGCCTCCACCGGTCCCCTGTCAAGGAGCCTTTTTTTTATGGGATTGACCGAAGAGCAGGCCATTGTGGCCCGGCTTAAGGATAAAGGGGTTGTTGTGATTACCGGATGCGGCCATCCAACCATTGAAACCATTATTCAGATGGCAAAACGCCTTTCAGATGATCCCATATATGCCATTGGCGGAGGGCTTCACTTTCCTGTTACTGACAGTCCCCTTCGCAAACCCGGCCTCAAGGTTCAGATGATCTGGGGGACGGGAAAACCGCCATGGGAGAAAATCACGGAACAGGATCTCGAACAAACCATTGAGAACCTGAACGCTGTTTGCCCCAAACATATATTTCTTTCTCCCCACGATACCTGTGATTATGCATTGCAAAGATTTAAGACTTCTCTGAATTGTCAGACTCATATACTTGAATCCGGCGTAACATATTCGTTTTAAAAAGGGGTAGAGACTACATCAGGAAGGGTTGAAAATCCCGGCATGCATAAAAATCAAACCGGCTGAAAGAGAAACTTGTCCCGGCCGAACTTTTTGTATAGACTACAACACAAATATTCAAACATGAAAGGCGAAAAACGGCTTGCGACCGTTATAAGGATGACTGACTGATGAAGATATGGCCCCTGCTGTTCAAGATGCCTAAACATCTTGGTTTTTGGATGCTGGCGGACACTGCATATGTTTTTTTTCTCTTCTTTTTTTTAAACGCACCTATTCCATTGAGCTTTTCCAAATTTATGTTTGTCCATTTTCTGGCCATCGGCGTGGGCTCTATGGTTATGTTCACCGGCGTAGGCGGGGGTATTCTCTGGATACCGGTTCTGACCTTTTTGGGAATCAGGCCTTCCGAGGCTGTTGCCATTTCAATATTTACCCAGATAGCCGGCAAAGGCACCGGCTCATTGACCTATCTTTTTAACGGCATGGTAGACGTAAAAGCAGCCACCGCATTTATTCCCATGGCACTGGCAGGTGTGACCCTGGGATTTTTATCCAGTTTTTACATGTCCAGGGGATACGAACAGCTTCTGCTGTATATTTTTGTGCTTATTGCCGTCTATCTCTTGATTCGAACCATCCAATCCTTGAGATATCGGATCTCTTTTATTGACACGTCCCCTGTTATCAACCCGCCGATTACCTATGCCAAAAGTTATCCGGTGGTCATCCTGTCTTCATTTTTCACAGGACTCTTAAGCATCGGCAACACGGACTGGCTGATTCCCCATATGACGCTTAAGCTCAAAATGCCGACCTCCCGGGCCGTGGCCACCAGTCTGCTCATCATGTTTGTCACCATCCTGTTTTACCTTTTTCTGGCTGGCATCAGTGTCTGGTTAGGGTATGCGTCCTGGCCGCATGGTACCTATCTGCTGTTTGCAACCTGCAGCGGGGTAATCGTGGGCGGGCAGATCGGCACCCGCCTGAGTCGCATCCCATGGTTTGAAAGATATCAGAAACATACGTTTATTGTGTTTCTGGGTGCCTCCATTATTCATCTTTTGTGTTGAAAACTAAGACTCGATTAAGGAAAATTCATGAAAAAAAAATCTAAAAAAGTGCCAAAAGAGATGCAGGATATTTTTTCTTCTATTACAAGACTCACAGACGAGTTTTCAAATAGGTTTCTCAATGAGGAGTATGCTGAATTCATACAATATGCCGTGGCTGAACTTTGCAGAAAAAGACCTTCACCACTGTTAAAGGGTAATTTGAATATTTGGGCTTGTGCAGTAACTCATGCAATCGGCAGGGTAAATTATTTAGATGACAGCACTCAAACGCCTCATGTAGAAACTGCAA
>NZ_DDYV01000282.1:0-6057 GCF_002348205.1 Desulfobacter sp. UBA2225
TGCCCACCGAACCGTACCTGCTGGGTTCCCACTCCGGATGCTGCGGAATCTGGTGCTCCGGTCCCGAGGAAGACTGGGTACCGGCTTCCTACAAATGGGGTTACAACAGAATGACAACCGTTCGCGGCCTGTTCACTGCCGGTGACGGCGTTGGCTGCTCCGGTCATAAGTTCTCTTCAGGATCTCATGCAGAAGGCCGTATCATTGCCAAATCAATGATTCAGTACCTGAAAGCCGAAGGCGACAAGGTTTCCGGTATTGCTGAATCCGACAAAGAGCTGGTGGACATGGTTTACTATCCGGTATACAACTACCTGGATAACTTTGAATACACCACAGCAACAGACGTAAACCCCAAATACTGCAAACCTGCCGGCATGGCTATGCGTCTGATGAAGATGACCAATGAGTATGGTGCAGGTACCGGTACTTTCTACATGACCAACGGCAAATCCCTTGAAGTTCTCATGGACCTGTTCGAAATGTTCCGTGAAGACCTTGAGAAAATTGCTGCCGGCGATCTGCATGAACTGCTCAGAGCATGGGAAGTTATGCATCGTCTCTACACTGTTCAGGCTCACACCCGTCACATCCAGTTCCGTGAAGAATCCCGCTTCCCCGGTTTCTACTACAGAGGCGACTTCATGGGCCAGAATGACAAAGAATGGTTCTGCTTTGTTAACTCTTCTTATGACAAGAAGACTAACGAGTGGACTCTGAAAAAAGAACCCTACGTTAAAATCATCTCCGACTAGTGCGGTAAGACGTTTTAACCTAAGGATGTCTTTATATGAACCTCCAGGTGCCGGCTTACCGGTGCCTGGAGGTTTTTCAGATTATGCCTGCCCGGCCCTGTCTCCTTTTTCGCAAGCTTGCGAACAAACGGATTATAGGTTAATTTGCAGTCTTGCAAATAAGGAGATCAGGATGCCGACCCCGGGCTTAAACCGAATATAATTGGGTTTGCCAGGAACCGGCATACAAAATTTGGAACTCATACACAACACAACTACACAACTGAAATGCACGGAGGGACAGCATGACTACAGAAAATTCAGCCCCGGTAAGTGGAAGCATTATGGTGGTTGGCGGTGGAATCAGTGGCCTGACAACCGCTTTGGAAGCTGCCGAAGTGGGCTACGAAGTCTTCCTTATTGAAAAGGAAGCTTCCCTTGGCGGAAGAGTCTCCCAGCTCAAGCACTACTTCCCCAAACTCTGCCCGCCTACCTGCGGTCTTGAAATCAATTACAGACGACTCAAAGACAACAAGAACATCAAGGTGTACACGCTTTCCGAGGTACAGAACGTTGACGGCAAGCCTGGAAATTATACCGTTAGCGTGAAAACTGCACCCCGGTATGTAAACAGCAACTGCACCTGTTGCGGTGAATGTGCAAAAGTGTGCGAAACTGAAATCAGCAATGAATTCAACTTTGGCATGGATCGCCGCAAGGCCGCATATCTGCCGCACAACATGGCCTTTCCACAGCGGTATGTCATGGATCCGGCCATGGGTAAGGATGACCGGGAAAAGGTCAAAGAAGCATGCAAATATAACGCAATTGATTTTACCATGGAAGAAAACACATTCGACCTGAAAGTCGGTGCCGTTGTATTCGCAACCGGATGGCAGCCCTATGATGCCACCCGCATTGACAATCTTGGTTTTGGCCGTTACCAGAACATCATCACCAACATGATGCTGGAACGGTTGGCATCTTCCAACGGCCCCACCGAAGGTAAAATCATCCGCCCGTCCGACGACAAGGCACCTGAAACCATTGCCTTTGCGCAGTGTGCAGGTTCCAGGGATGAAAACCATCTGCCCTACTGCTCATATATCTGCTGCATGGCATCCTTAAAACATGCCACATATATCAGAGCCCAATATCCTGATGCAAAAATTTACATCTATTACATTGATCTGCGGACTCCCGGCAGAAAATACGAAAATTTCTATGCCAAACTCAAGGCGGATAAAAACGTATTCTTTGTCAAAGGCAAGGTTGCGGAAGTCAGTGAAGAGAGCGGGACCGGCAACATCAACCTTGTGGCCGAAGATACCATCTCAGGTGAAAAAATCAGACAAACCGTTGATATGCTGGTGCTGGCCACCGGAATGCAGCCCACCTGCGCCATTGATAAGCCCGCAGCTGATCTGACCTTTGATGACGAAGGCTTTATTATCAATGATTTTTCCAAAGGCGGCCTGTTTGCAGCAGGGTGTGCCAATAAACCGGCCGATGTTGTGACATCCAACCAGAATGCAACCGGCATGGCCCTTAAAGCCATTCAGACTCTGAGGAGGTAACAAACCATGGATAAAAAATACGGCGTATATATCTGCACAGGCTGTGGTATCGGCGACACACTTGACATGAAAGCGTTAGCAGGTGTCCCCGACAACGAGGGCGTCAACTGCACCACCCACCCCTTCCTGTGCTCCAAAGAAGGTGTGGCACTCATTCAAAAGGACATTGACGATGGCAAGGTAAACGCCATGGTTATCGGCGCTTGTTCCCGCCGGGTGAACTTTGATGTATTTAACTTCCCCGGATGCATTATTGAACGGGCCAATCTAAGGGAAGGTGTGGTATGGCCCCATTCCCGCGAGACCTACCCAGCCCTGACCGAAGAGCAGAAAGATGATGGAGAAAGCTTTGACCGGATCCAGATGAAGGCCCAGGACTATATCAAAATGGGCATGATTCGCCTTGAAAAAGTTAAACTCCCCGCGCCTTACCAGACAGAATCCTTTTCCAAAAAGGTGCTGGTTATCGGCGGCGGCGTAACCGGTATGTCTGCAGCCCTGGATGCTGCCAAAGCCGGCTATCAAGTGACCATTGTAGAAAAAACGGCTGCCCTTGGCGGATATGCAGCCAAACTGCGCGCGCAGATGCCTGTTCAGCCTCCCTTTGAAACCCTTCAGGCACCTGTGGTGGATGCACTTGTCCAGGAAGTTGAGGGCAATACCAACATTGATGTGCGGACCAACTGTTTGGTGGCACGTATTGCCGGCCAGCCGGGTGAATTCACCGTAACCATGAAAAAACCCGGTGAAAAAATTCCCTTTGACGTACCCTTTCCGCTGCCTCCTGAAGAGCTGGTGGATGAAAACGGCAAGGAACTGGATGCTGATGCTGCCCATCAAAAATACCTGAAATTCAATGAAGGCAGAGAAGATATCCTTTCCCTTGATCCGAACGGAGAGCTTTACGGCGCCGTTGTTCTGGCTGCCGGCTGGCGGCCTGATGTCCTGAAAGGCGAAGCATACGCTCATTTGTCCGTGGACAATCCTGACGTGGTCACCAATGACGAATTTGAATTGATTGCAGCCAAGGGTAAAATCCTGCGTCCCTCCGACGGTAAAGAAGCAAAAAGGGTTGTATTTATCCAGTCTGCCGGCAAAGATGAAGACGACAGCGATTTTGACTACGCCGGTTCCGTAACTTCCATGGTGGCTTTGAAACAAGCCCGTTATGTCAGGGAAGATTATGCTGACGGCAAGGCCTATGTTATTTACCAGCACATGAGAACCCCAGGTCTGCAGGAATATTTCTACAAGGCCATGCAGCAGGATGACGGTATTTTCATGACCAAGGGTGCCGTCACCGACGTTACAGCCATGAGTTCAGAACTGATGGTAACAGCCCAACACACACTGCTTGGTGAGAACCTCGTGCTTAAAGCGGACTTGGTTGTTGTGGCAAGCGGTATGGTTCCGGTCACCAAGGATGACCCGGTTATCAACCTGGCCTACCGCCAGGGCCCTGGTTTCAGGGATAATGATATTTTCGGGCAGTATGCTGATTCGAACTATATCTGCTTTCCTTATGAAACCCAGAGAACCGGTATTTACGCAGCCGGTACCGTCCGCCGGGCCATGACCATTGAAGAGTCCATGGAAGACGCAACCGGTGCAGCACTGAAAGCTATTCAGTGTATTGAAAGCGCCAACCGCGGCATGTCGGTTCACCCTCGTTCCGGTGACTTGACTTATCCGGACTTCTTCTTCCAGAGATGCACCCAGTGCAAACGCTGTACGGTTGAATGCCCCTTCGGCGCCTTGGATGATGACGCCAGAGGAACCCCAAAAGCCAATCCCACCCGTTGCCGCCGCTGCGGCACATGCATGGGTGCCTGCCCGGAACGTATTATCTCCTTTGCCGATTATACCATCGACAGTATCGGTTCTCAGGTCAAGGCCATCACTGTTCCGTCTCAGGACGATTATAGTGAACCGCCCTTGCGTTTTCTGGCCCTGGTATGTGAAAACGATGCATACCCTGCATTCGACATGGTGGGTATGAACCGTGTCGACTACTCACCGGATGTCCGGGTGATTCCCGTTCGCTGCCTAGGTTCCGTGAACACCATCTGGATCAAGGACGCCTTGGCCCAGGGTCTTGACGGCGTTATCCTCATCGGTTGCAAACACGGCGATGATTACCAGTGCCATTTTGTCAAAGGTTCCGAACTTGCTGAAATCCGTGTGAAAAAGATCGGTGATGCGCTTGCTTCACTGGCCCTTGAAAACGAACGTGTTGCCTTTGCGGAAGTCGCCATTGATGACTATGATAAACTGCCCCAGATCATCAACGACTTTGTTGAAGAAGTGGACGCACTTGGCCCGAACCCGTTCAAAGGATTCTAACGACGGCATATAAACTTAATGGAGGTATATAGTACTATGAGTGCCAATTATCTTGCCCAACCTGATCTGGGATTCATTGCCGAGCTTAGAGGTCTTGGCGGAGAAACCCTTAAAAAATGTTATCAATGCGCCACATGTTCCGTGGTGTGCCCCATTGCACCTGAAAACAGCCCCTTCCCCAGAAAGGAAATGATTGCTGCCTCATGGGGTCTTAAAGACAAACTGATCAGCAATGGTGACATCTGGCTGTGTCACAATTGCGGTGACTGCACGGATATGTGCCCCCGTGGCGCAGCTCCCGGTGATGTACTGGCAGCGATCCGCTCTGCAGCCATCACTGAATACGCAACCCCCAAATCCCTTGCCAAGGCTGTAAATGATCCATCCAAACTGCCGCTTCTGCTTGGGATTCCGGCTGCCTGGTTTGCGCTGCTTGCCATTATCACAATGGGCTTTGGCGGCACCATGGAAAAAATTTTTCATTTCCTGTTCGGTGATGCCCTTGGCGGACGACTTCACTGGTCCCACGCCCATGAAGGTTCAGAACATGTTATCGCCCATGCCAACTTTGTATCCACCTGGTTTGTGGATATGACCTTTGTTCCCCTGGCTATTTTTGCAACTGTTGTTTTCTTTCTTGCCCTGAAACGCTTCATTGTGGACATTCATGACAATGCGGTTCTTGAAGGCAAAACAGACAAAACCAGCCTTGATTACAAAGCCCTTTTAATGTCTATTAAAAATGTCATACCCATGATATTGAAACATAACAAATTCACCCAGTGCGGATCCAACAAAGATCGCGCCACCCCGCATATGATGGTGCTTTTTGCCTTTATCGGCCTTTTCATTGTAACAGCAGTATGCGGTATCATGCTTTACGTAGGCGGTTATGCCGGTCCTTATCCCCAGCTTAACCCAATTAAATGGCTGGCCAATATCGCAGGTGTTGCCCTGGTCATTGGTTCAGGCATAATGATCAAGAGCAGACTTACCAACAAGGAACAGATCACAACTTATAAAGACTGGTTCATTCTTGGTGTTGTCTTCGCAGTAGGCCTTTCCGGTATGCTTACGGAAATGGCCCGCCTGGCTGAAATCGCATGGCTTTCTTATTTCTTTTACTGGATACACCTGATTGCCATCTTCAACCTGTTTGCATTCCTGCCGTACTCAAAAATGGCTCATATTGTTTACCGTACGGTTGCCATGGGCTATGCTGATTACGCCAACAGAAAATAGCTTTTAATCAGTACAATTGATTAAAAGGGGGGCTGGTTTTTGACCAGCCCCCCTTTTTTTTGCTTTCCTCGTAACAATCTTACGCTTCACCCACAAAACAAAAAAGGCTACAGAGATAACGTAACTTCTCAATAAGTGTCAGTGATGTCCGGTTAGGTTTT